>NZ_JAJCHL010000239.1:0-387 GCF_020554505.1 Caldibacillus sp. 210928-DFI.2.18 | reverse complement strand
ATGGGTGAGGAAATCCTTAGCTGTTGTCACATTGCCCATTGATTCCCTAAAAAATTGATCATGTGGGTTTTGTATCTTCACGATCAGATTTCCCCTCTTTCCATCAGTTCTATACCCTATATTATACAATTTTATCTGGTTCTTCGCCATCATTTCGTGTAACCGTTCGCATAACAGTGGGGTTGAAATGAATTTTATACCTATCTAATCCTAACTGCATGATCTCGTAGTTCAAGAGTTGATAGGGAAATTTGGTAGGGGAGTACACCATAGTGGAGAACCCTTAAAAAAATAAATTGAATTTCACTATTTTTTCATATACTATTAGGTAGATAAAGAAAACTCGGGCGTCCGAGCCTTTAGGCGATGGCAAAGCCGCAAGAGCAC
>NZ_JAJCHL010000238.1:0-390 GCF_020554505.1 Caldibacillus sp. 210928-DFI.2.18 | reverse complement strand
GTAGAACACCACCTTGCCAAGGTGGGGGTCGCGGGTTCGAATCCCGTCTTCCGCTCTAGAATATTGCCGGGGTGGCGGAACTGGCAGACGCACAGGACTTAAAATCCTGCGGTAGGTGACTACCGTACCGGTTCGATTCCGGTCCTCGGCATCATTAAGTGCGCCCGTAGCTCAATTGGATAGAGCGTCTGACTACGGATCAGAAGGTTATGGGTTCGACTCCTATCGGGCGCGTTTTTAAATACGGGAAGTAGCTCAGCTTGGTAGAGCACATGGTTTGGGACCATGGGGTCGCAGGTTCAAATCCTGTCTTCCCGACATGTTAAATAAAAACTTGGGGCCTTAGCTCAGCTGGGAGAGCGCCTGCTTTGCACGCAGGAGGTCAGCGGT
>NZ_JAJCHL010000237.1:0-395 GCF_020554505.1 Caldibacillus sp. 210928-DFI.2.18 | reverse complement strand
GTCACCACTTTTGGTTGAGAAATGCTTGTTTTTGGCGACGAGGCCCGTTCTCGTCACCGTTTTGGGTAGAAAAAAGCTTAATTTTGGCGACGAGGCCCGTTCTCATCGCCGTTTTTGGTCTGGGAAGCCTCTATTTTGACGACGAGACTCGTTCTCGTCACCGTTTTTGGTCTGGGAATGCTCAATTTTGGCGACGAGATCCTTTCTCGTCGCCGTTTTGGGTAGAAAAAAGCTTAATTTTGGCGACGAGCCCCAATCTCGTCACCGTTTTTGGTCTGGGAAGCCTCTATTTTGACGACGAGACTCGTTCTCGTCGCCGTTTTGGGTAAAAAAATCCCTAATTTTGACGACGAGCCTCGATCTCGTCACCGTTTTTGGTTGAGAAAGCTTCTATT
>NZ_JAJCHL010000236.1:0-397 GCF_020554505.1 Caldibacillus sp. 210928-DFI.2.18 | reverse complement strand
AGAAAGTTCTCATGCAAGAGGTTAACAAATTAGATCCTGAATTAGCAAGCAAAATCATGGAATTGCCGATTTCTTATGAGGAAAAAGGGAAGGAAATTGGAAGAAATGAAGAAAAATAGCTCAAAAAATGATAAAGGAAGGCTTTCAATTAAACACCATTGCAAAAATTATTGAATTACCCGTGGAGGAAATCAAACTAATCATGGAAAAAGGCAATGATTAACCATATTTTGAAGACTGTTGTGACAGGGTTAACCATCGTGGTTTAATAATTTTGTAAAATTCCGAGATAATTTACAGATTGGGATTTTCCTCATAGTGGTAGGTTTGAAAGTTTATTCGAAACATACTACAAGATTTTCGATAAAGATAGGAAAAATATTTTTTCAATTGTCCT
>NZ_JAJCHL010000235.1:0-404 GCF_020554505.1 Caldibacillus sp. 210928-DFI.2.18 | reverse complement strand
GAATACAGACAACTTTTGGTTATTCAAGAACTCTACCGACAACAAAAAGAAATGTACCGGGCAAAGACTCACCGGATTGACGATCGGATTGTCAGCATATCTCAACCACATGTACGTCCCATCGTCCGAGGCAAAGCAAAGGCAAATGTTGAATTTGGCTCTAAAGTGGCGATCAGCGTAGTAAATGGCTATGCAATGGTTGAACATCTGTCATGGGACAATTTCAACGAAGGACTTACACTACAAAAATCTGTTGAGAACTATCGAAAACGTTATGGATATTATCCGGAAGCTGTTCTCGCAGATAAAATCTATCGAACGCGAGACAACCTGAAATACTGTAAGGAACGTGGAATTCGTCTAAGTGGTCCAAGACTTGGACGCCCTTCCAAGGAGGAAGACTA
>NZ_JAJCHL010000234.1:0-413 GCF_020554505.1 Caldibacillus sp. 210928-DFI.2.18 | reverse complement strand
TTTGTTTATGTTGCCGGCTTTTCTCATCAAGCCGGAAGAGATGGATTCCCTTTAAATGAAATGGAAGTAGGCGGTTCTTAATCTGTTACCGCCTACTTGTTCAGAAAAGACTTGAAAGTTAAAATAAACGTGTTTGTAACCAGAAAGGTGGGATTAATTTATATGTTTCATTTCCTAGGATTATTAAAAGCAATGAGTGTACCCTTCATCTATATGATTGTATTTGGATTTATTTCTGGTTTTTTACCAAATATGGATTTGGACTTAATGATAGTCTTATTATTTTTTCCAACCTATATATTAATAGGTATTTTAGCCCCAATTTATAATAAAAAAACACCTTATTTTGCTAGTTTTATCGTAAGCCCCCATTCAAACAACGCATATAAATCAACAGCACCTCTTGTTAAAAT
>NZ_JAJCHL010000233.1:0-427 GCF_020554505.1 Caldibacillus sp. 210928-DFI.2.18 | reverse complement strand
TCAGAAGTTAGTTCCAGAGAGGAGTATTTTCCAATAGCTGATATGATTTTTTAAAGTTATCAAATCGCTGTTGCGGGCGGATATTTTTTTGGAAATCCAAATAGTTTTACCCTCCTTTTAGATTGCCTTGTCTTTAAAAGTAATTACATTAAGAAACAATTCAGCGGAGGCAACTTTATCCAAATGCCACAACCATTCATCAATGCTACCTCAAAAACCTTATCGAGGTTCAATTTTGGTTTAATTGTACAATTTTTTATCATGTGACACATCATTGGTATCCCCTTTTTTAGAATTTTTCGCTAGCCTTACAGTTTCCTCAGCAAATTCATTTTTTCAATGTCAAAAAATTTTTGTGGAAACATACGTTCCTATCGTGTATAATATGATTAATAATTCAAATTTATCAAAGGATGGGGTAAAATAA
>NZ_JAJCHL010000232.1:0-441 GCF_020554505.1 Caldibacillus sp. 210928-DFI.2.18 | reverse complement strand
GTATATACTATTGACATATATTTTAATTAAGTATATACTTTTAATATATATTAAAGGAGGTGAAAAATCAATGATTGTAAATAAAGCATATAAGTTTCGTCTCTATCCGAACAAAGAACAGCAAATATTAATTAATAAAACATTTGGTTGTTCTCGATTTGTATTTAATCATTTTTTAGCAAAATGGGATAATGCTTACAAAGAAACAGGAAAAGGATTAACTTATAATTCTTGTTCTGCTCAGTTAACACAATTAAAAAAAGAGTTAACTTGGCTAAAAGAAGTAGATAGTATTGCGATTCAATCGTCATTAAAAAATCTCGCTGATGCTTATTCTCGTTTCTTCAAGAAACAAAATGATAGACCACGTTTTAAGTCTAAAAAAAATAAAGTGCAATCCTATACAACCAAATATACTAATGGCAATATTGCGATTAATGA
>NZ_JAJCHL010000231.1:0-447 GCF_020554505.1 Caldibacillus sp. 210928-DFI.2.18 | reverse complement strand
GGTAGAACTCTGTACTTAGGAATCCACTACGGCTTTAGCCTAGTGGTAGTTCAATCCTATAAAAGAGCAAGATAATAAAAACTTACTCACACAAGTTGAATGAACATCATAATAATTAATAAAAGATATTGGTGGGGATGTCTTACAAGGTTTCTAATAAAGAGAAAGGAACCGTTGAAGGATCCCCCTTATTAAAAACGATTTCGATTTAAATTTCCTTTATTATATTTTTTCGGTGCCTGTCCCCGAACACGTTAATATTTTTATGTGTTGAGGGGTAGGCGCCGTTTATTTTTTTCGGGATATTCTAAAATGAGTCAATGGAGCTGTTCCCTCCCCATTAAAAATTTTTGACAATCTTATGTTCATTTTGCAAAAGGGAATCTATAACGCTAATAAAAGGATAATTACAAGGGGGAGTCGAAAATGAGCAAGCTATTAATCAAT
>NZ_JAJCHL010000230.1:0-458 GCF_020554505.1 Caldibacillus sp. 210928-DFI.2.18 | reverse complement strand
GAGGATGCAGAATAAAGCTATGATAAGTTGCCTGGAGTTGGGAATCTAACCAATACGGCCTCGGTAACGGATAGTGGGGAGGCAGAATAGAGTCTACGATAATCTGCTTGGTGTTGGGAGGGAATCTGATCAATACTTCCCTGGTAGCGGATGAGAATAGTAGGGACGCATAAGTCAATGCCAAGTCGCTTGGTATGGACTCAACAGTTACTGCCTCGCTAAATTTTGAGATTGATGAGGAAATAAAAAAGTTTGGATGGACTGCACTTACGGTGTAGTCTTTTTTTTTACAGTATCCACGTACGCATTGAAAGATGGACCAGCGTTAGTGCTCAAAGATAAATTGTGCTTAGAATGGACAATTGCCACGAGAAATACTCTCCAATGGGCTTAAGAAATAGGGCTATGGGACAAAACCATAGCAAAACCCGGAAAAAGTGTCCCATAGAAAGGCGCTA
>NZ_JAJCHL010000023.1:0-43801 GCF_020554505.1 Caldibacillus sp. 210928-DFI.2.18 | reverse complement strand
ACAAAAGAAATTATTACCTTTGGTGAGTTACTTGAGAGATGGAAAAAGGAAGGTAGAGAAGAAGGAAGAAAAGTAGGTAGAAAAGAAGGAATTGAGGAAGGAAAAAGGGAAGGTCAATTCCTCGAGCGGAGAAAGATGGCACAAAAAATGACGAATGCAGGTTTAGACATAGAAACGATTATTTCTTTAACCGGTTTTTCGGAGGATGAGATAAAGCAGATTTTAAAAGAAGGCTAAACCGTGTCGATTATTATTCTCTTCCAGGATTCACCTGTACATAAACTGACTTGAAATTCATGCGATTCCCTATTTTTTATAAAGAAAGGGCATAAACAAGATGAAAGATTTCCCGGATGAAGAACAAATTTGGATCAAACATATAAACAATGCATTCGATTTCCCGTTTAAGGCAAAAGTCATAGAGTGGCAGGAGCCCGGTACAATCGTTCTGCAGGGAGATGTGTTAAACGTTCACGCCATAAGTGATTTTGATGAAAAATATGGAATTCTTGTAAATACAAGATTTGGTAGGAAAAAGGTAGTTTTCCCACTGCTAGATTTGGAGCCTATGCACATGAACGAAAAGCAAAAACAAATCCTTGAAGACTATGGTGAATGGTTTATAAACAGTCGCTAACATAAATTTAATGATTTATATCATAACCGCCAGCTTTTTTTGCAGGTTTGGTGGTTACTTTTTTTCCACTCTGTTCGGCAAGCAAAGGCATTTCAAATTAATGAAGTTTTAAGGGAGAATGTTTCGGACATGCTTCCGAGTAGTTCATTTAACAATTGATGGAAAAAGAGGCCACCACAATCTGGAATTCACTTGGTTGGAGGGGCAAATGCTGAGTTTAGTTCCATCACAAATTTTTTAAAAGCTGTATTTTTAGAAAAAAGTAAATGAAAGCGTTGACAAAAATAAGGTTTAGCGTTAAACTAAAAAATGTAAATAAAAGGTTTAGCGCTAAACCTAAAGGAGGAGAGTATTGAGTGATGAAAAAGTTATTGGGGGTTATTGTAACATTATTTTTATTGGTTGGATTATCAGCTTGTTCATCCGACAGTAAATCTTCGTCAACAGGAGGAGTTAAAGATGAAAAGACAGACAAAGGACTCGAGGAATTTGGCGAAACAATAAAATATAATCCTAATAAATTAGTGAATAATGGCGATCCAATCCAAATAGAATATTGGACTTGGAACGACACCGATCCGGTAATCAAAATGGCAAAAGAATATGAAAAAATTTATCCAAACGTAAAGATTAAAATTGTTAAACATCCATGGGATGACATCTGGACAAAATTACCATTAGCTTTAAAGGGGAAAAATGGACCTGCAATGTTTGGAATTCATAATTCCCAACACGATATACTTATTCCATATCTAGCACCTTATGATATTTCTGCAAGTGACTTGGAAGCAGACTTCACAAGTGTTGAACCACATATTATTGACGGGAAAGTTTATTATACCGATCTAGTAATTAATACAGGAAATATCTACTACAACAAGAAACTTTGGGCTGAAGCGGGATTAACAGAGGCAGATATTCCCAAAACTTGGGACCAATTTAGAGAAGTTGCGAAAAAGTTAACAAAATTTAAAGATGGAAAATTGGTCCAAGCAGGTTTTAATTATAATGGCGGTGGTGGCTATGATGCAATATGGCAAGGGATGAATTATCAACAAGGGGAATTAATGTTTAAAGATAACGGGAAAACCGTGAATTATGACAACGAAGTAACAAAGAAAACAACTAAATTCTTAGTAGATTTATATGAGGTTGATAAAGTAGGTTCGAAAGATTTTGGTGATGATTCAACCATGAGTTTTGGTAATGGACAAACTGCTATGGTTTATAAATGGGGATGGATGAAGGGAGAACTGGCAACGAAATATCCAGATATTGAATATGGTGTGTTCCCAACACCAACTCCAACAGAGGAAATTCCATTCGCTTATGATCGATACAACGGTGAAAGTACACCGGGGATAAACAAAAATCAATCGAAAGAGCAACAAGCAGTAGCTCAAGACTTCTTAAAATATTTACTGGCAAATGATCAATATTCTAAAGAAGCTGCTTTTACATATGCTTCTTTCCCAACGAAAAAGTCTTTAGCAAACGATGAAGAAATTTTATCTGATCCTTTATTGAAAATTTTGGCACCGCGTATTGAACGGTTGATATGGCCAGGACCTTTCCCGGCAACAATTGAAACAACGTCTAAACAAGTAATTGAAAATATTTTATATAACGGACAGGATATGAACACCGCTATAAAAGATGGTCAAGAAAAAATGGAATCAGATATGAAAGATGCACCATTTACATCATTAGAAAATAAATATCAATTTTTTAATGAAGCAAATTAACTAATTATTTGGCAGCAGTCGGTATTTACTGTCTGCTGCTTAATTTAAGTAGAAAAGGAAGATGGTTATGATTGCATCGATACAAAACAAATTTAAAAACTTTCTTAGCTTAAAAAATGTAGCAATCGCATTTTTAGTTATCTATTTTGCTATTTTTATGGTTTACCCAATTTCCAAGGCTTTTATTGGAAGTTTTTATGATTGGAATCCACTTATCGATCAATTTAATTTTGTCGGTTTAAATAACTTTAAAGAAGTTATTGGTGATGGATTATTTTGGAACTCAATTAAGAATACGCTACTTTTTACCTCTTTTTCTGTGTCATTCCGACTTGTAATTGGACTGGGATTAGCCATGCTATTGCATTCAAAATTAGCGAAGTATAAATCATTTTTTAACGGAATGTTTTACATGCCTACCATCACACCTTTAGTAGCAGTATCATTTGTTTGGATGTGGATGTTCAATCCTCAGTTTGGTTTAATTAATAATATCTTTCATTTAGATATTAATTGGCTTAATGACCCGAAATATGCGCTACCTGCCATCACGATTATGACCATATGGAAAGATTTTGGCTATGCCACGGTTATATTTTTAGCAGGTTTAATGGGATTACCAAAGGATGTGTACGAAGCTGCAGATGTTGATGGTGCAAGTGGATTTAAAAAGTTTACTAATATTACATTACCATTATTAAAACCAACAACGATTTTTATTTTAATTACATCTTTAATTTCCTACCTTCAAGCATATGTTCAGATTCTTATTATGACTGAAGGTGGTCCGGGAACTTCGACTTACGTAATATCTTATCTCATTTTCGATGAAGCTTTTGTTAAATATAATTTTGGTACAGCTTCGGCCATGTCAATGATTTTATTTGTCATTATTGCTATATTGACAGCCATCATGTTTAAAGTTACCGAGGAAAGGAAGATAACTCCATGACAAAAATAAAAACCACTTTATTTAACGTAATTTTATTTATTTTGGCGATCATCACTGTCATACCTTTTGTTTGGATGCTTATATCATCTTTTGCTCCGAACAGTGAGATTGTTAAGATAGGTGGGTCTTTTTGGCCAGGTCAATTTACTTTGAATAACTATGTCAATATCCAAGAAAACTTTAATTTTATGCGAATGTTTGCCAATAGTTTATTTATCGCTGTTACTACTACAGTAATTATTATTTATACAAGCGCATTAATTGGATTTGTATTTGCTAAATTTAAATTTAAAGGAAATAATTTACTTTTCTCAATCGTATTGTCAACCATGATGATACCTTGGGCAGTAACAATCATACCAAAATATGAAATGATGATGGATTTTGGTTGGTTAAATACGTATACATCTTTAATTGTACCATCGATGATTAGTGCTTTTGGAATCTTTATGTTTCGTCAATCTATATCACAGATTTCTGATGAAATGTTAGAAGCTGCCAGAGTCGATGGGGCTTCAGACTGGTTTATATTCCATAAAATCATTTTACCCATGTCACGTAATACGATATCAAGTTTGGCTATCTTTCAATTTTTGTGGAGTTGGGAAGACTTCTTATGGCCGTATTTAATGATAAATGACCAAAGTAAACAGTTGCTGCCGGTTGGATTAAGGTTATTTAATGGTCAATATGGAACCGATTATGGTGGTTTGTTTGCGGCTACATCAATTTCAATCATCCCGGTAATCATTATCTATCTAATCTTCCAAAAACAGTTTATTGCTGGTATTCAGAGTGGAACCGGTAAATAATAACGTATAAAATAATAGACAGAAATAATAACAGTAGGTGTATTAAGGTGAAAGTGACAATAAAAATGATTGCTGAGGAAGCCGGAGTTAGTATGACAACGGTTACCAATGTACTAAAGAACCGAACCGATCGAGTTTCCAAGGAAAAAATTGAATTAATTAACGATATTATAAAGAAGTATAATTATACTCCGAATATGAATGCCAGATCATTAGCTAATTCGTCGTCTAATTTAATTGGATTATTATATCACTCAGTTGGGGGAAGGATTGATTTTTCCGACCCATTCGTCTCTGAATTATTAGCAGGAATTGAAGAAAAAACAAAGGATAATGGATATTTTGTACTCGTTTATAATATTGAAACAGTAGATGATGTAATTAAGGTCCAAAAAAACTGGAAATTTGAAGGGTTTATCATAGTTGGACTGTCGGAAAATAGTTTCGAGGAAATTCATAAAAATATACCATCGGATACACCAATCGTGTTTGTTGATACACATCTAACAGCAGATATGGAAAAAGAATTTATAAATTTGCCTAACCGTTATATTATCTCAAGTGAAGATAGACAGGCAGGGTATGAGGCAACCAAGTTTTTGATAAGTCAAGGGCATAGAAAAATTGGTTTCCTAGGATTTACATTTAATGAAAACGAGCCTGGGGTTATTAACGAACGTTTCTATGGCTTTAAAAAGGCACTTCAAGAATCCTCTATTTCTTTTGACTATAGATTTTTCTTTACTGATAAGGAGTTTGAAAAGATTACTGATGTTTTAGAAGAAATAACCGCTCTTGTTGTTTCGTCAGATTATTTAGCCATTAATTTGATTCATTACTTAAGAATGAGAGGACTATATGATAAAAAAAAGTTGTCAATAATTGGATTTGACGATGTGTCTTATGCAAAATTTCTGGATCCTCCATTAACAACGATTCGATTAAATCAAAAAAATAAGGGGATTATTGCTTTTAATCTTTTGAATAAAGCCATTCATGGAGAATCTGTTGATAAAATAACGAATCTATCGGGTGATCTCATTGTGAGAGAGTCTGTTACAAATGTAGCTTCTAAAATAGGTAAACAAGCGAGGAGAAAAAATGAAAAATAAGCCAAATGACAAAAATATAATTCAGGGTGAAAAATATCGGTTTACATTGATAACAGATAATCTAATTCGTTTGGAGTACGCAGAAACAGGAGAATTTGAAGATAGTGCTACTCAAATTGTTATTAATCGTGACTTTGGGGAAGTAAACTACGAGCTTATTGAAGATGAAGGTGAATTGAAAATTATTACGAATGCATTCCAACTTTATTATGACAAAAGTGAAAAATTTTCCTCCAGCTCATTATTTATTGATGTTCGCTATAATTTTGCCGTTTATGGGAATCGTTGGCATTATGGGGAGACTCCGGAGACGTTAAAAGGAACTGCAAGAACATTAGATGAGTCAAACGGTGCTGTCGAACTCGAGGAGGGAATTATTGGGAAAAACGGTTTTGCTTTATTGGATGATTCGAATTCCTTTTTAATTGATGAAAATAATAATCTCGTAGAGCGTAAGAATAATGAGATAGACCTTTATTTTTTTGCCTATGGAAGAGACTATAAATTAGCTTTAAAGGATTTTTACCGTTTAACCGGGGAAACACCGCTTTTGCCGAGATATGCACTGGGAAATTGGTGGAGTCGTTATTGGAAATACTCTGAACAGGAATATATGGACTTAATAAAGAAATTTAAGGAAGAAAAAATTCCTCTTTCTGTAAGTGTTATTGATATGGATTGGCATATCACAGATATTCCGCATAGATTCGGGAGCGGATGGACCGGATATACCTGGAACAGAGATTTATTTCCTGATCCAAAGCGTTTTTTATCCTGGCTCCATGAGCAAGGACTAGTTGTTACTTTAAATGTACACCCTGCTGACGGCATACGTGCTTTTGAAGAGCAATATCCGGTCGTTGCTGAAAAGCTAGGGTTAAATGTAGAAATTGAAGAGCCGGCAAAATTTGACCTTATGAATGAAAAATTTAGAAAGGTATATTTTGAAGATGTTCACCATCCGCTCGAAAAGGATGGTGTTGACTTTTGGTGGATCGATTGGCAACAAGGAAAAGAAAGTGGTACAAAAGGTTTAGACCCATTGTGGTTATTGAACCACTATCATTATACTGATATTCAAAAGTCAAAGAAAAACGGAATCATCCTATCCCGTTATGCAGGCCCGGGAAGTCATAGATATCCGATTGGATTTTCAGGCGACTCGATAATTTCATGGGAATCTTTGGACTTCCAGCCATATTTTACATCAACAGCATCTAATATTGGCTATTCATGGTGGAGTCATGATATTGGTGGACATATGAAAGGAATTAGGGATGAAGAGTTATCGCTGCGTTGGGTGCAATTCGGTGTTTTTAGTCCGATTAACAGATTGCATAGTTCCAGCAGTGCATTTACTAGCAAAGAACCGTGGTGTTTTAATGATATAGTTAAAAAGTCGATGATCAAGTACCTGCAATTACGTCATGCCCTATTACCTTATCTATACACAATGAACGTGTTCACTCATGAAGAGGGGTTACCGTTAATTTTACCAATGTATTATAACTATCCACTGGTTGAAGAAGCATACGAGGCAAAGAATCAATATTTTTTTGGTACAGAAATGTTTGTCGCTCCGATTACAAGTAAATCTGATCCTATTTTAAAAAGTAGCAGTGTCAAGGTTTACTTTCCTGATGGAAACTGGTATGACATATTTACAAATTTCAGGTACAAAGGAGAAACAGTATTAAAGGTATATCGTGACCAAACCGAAATGCCGGTATTTGCAAAAGAAGGTGCCATTATCCCAATGGATGCAAATCCAACACAAACGAAAGCAATGGAATTACCTGAAACCATTGAATGGCTCGTTTATCCCGGACAATCGAATGAATTTGAATTGATAGAAGATGTTGCGAATAAACGGGTAAAGACAAAATTTACCTTAGACTATCAATCTAAAAAGATCAAGGTAGAAACAACGGGGAACCGAGAAATTTTACCGAAAAATCGTAAACATAAGATTAGGTTAAATGCGACAAATCCAGTTTCAATTGATCCGATAAATATTTCCAAAATTGACATAGAACCCTTTAACAGCCAAAATAATAGTCAAAGTTTTTTGGTATTTGGTAAGGATGATTTACCAATAGAATTAAATATTAAAGGTTTTTCAGCTATCAAATCCCAAGACATAAAAGATGAACTGTTTTCTCGATTGTATAAAGCAGAAATTGAGATTACATTGAAAGATTATCTATGGGGAATCATCCAAAAAGGAATACCTGATTTACAATTTATATCAATAATTAATGAGTTGGAAAACATTGGATTAAGTAAATCCTTATTTGAATTGATGTATGTCAAGATGAATTGATTTTTAGATGATGTGTGCTATAGTTGTTGAAAATAGTATAAGTCGTGTAAAAAAAGGAGGAATAAGTACACTTAATATCGTAGGGTAAACCGCAAGAAAACATCTAGACATGGTATTTGGTAAGTAATTTTTTGGATATTTATGTACCTTTTAAGTGGCCTCGTAGGAGGACAAAATACAATTAATTCTCGTGTGGAGCAAATTGAAGAAGAAAAATTAGGAAAATGAATAAAAGGGATCAGAGATAAATAAGTCTGATCCCTTAACCGTTAGAATTGTTGACAAGTAATGAATTCGCCAACAGAAAAAGGTCTAACTGTCCCAAAATTCGTGGCAAGTAAATGAACGGAAGTGAGTGAAAATGAATCAAATCATCCTACATAGAATATATGATAAATCCATAACCCCGGAAGGAATCCGTATCCTAATCGATCGACTTTGGCCTAGGGGACTCAAGAAGGAAGATGCCAACATTGATTATTGGTTTAAAGAGGTAGCACCGTCTAGTGAGTTGAGAAAGTGGTTTGGCCATAAACCGGAGCGATTCGAGGAATTCCGCTTAAAATATTTCCAAGAGCTCAGGAATGATGAAGAGAAATGTCAAAAAGTCGACGAAATTTGCCAAATGTTGGCTGAAGACAATGTCATACTCCTCTACGGTGCAAAAGATATCGAAAAGAACCACGCAGTAGTATTAAAAGAAGAGATATTAAATAGATGTGAGATGTAATCATGCTGGAAAAATCAGTAGTCCATTCTTACTAACAGAGCATGTCCATCCTAAACGATATTTGTTATAATGGAAAAAGAGTCTTTCAATAATATTATCGGTTAGTGAGGGATATTTCATGAGTTGGAAAGAAATTGCTGATAAGTGGTTAAACAATGAATCACTGGATGGAGATTTAAAGGAACAACTATATAAGCTGAAAGAAGATGAAAAGTCCTTAGAAGAACTCTTTTACAAAAATCTCGAATTTGGTACAGGTGGAATGCGTGGGGAAATTGGACCGGGTACAAACCGGATGAATATTTATACTGTTCGTAAAGCATCGGAGGGTCTTGCACAATATTTATTAAGCCAAGGTGAAGACAGTGCAAAACGAGGCGTCGTTATTAGCTACGATTCGAGACATATGTCACCTGAATTTGCCTTAGAAGTGGCGAAAACAGTTGGGAAACATGGCATTAAGTCCTATCTATTCTCAGAATTGCGACCAACACCTGAACTATCTTTTGCCGTTCGTCATTTAGGAGCTGCTGCCGGTGTTATGGTCACAGCCAGTCATAACCCACCTGAATACAATGGTTATAAAGTTTATGGGGATGACGGTGGTCAGCTTCCGCCAAAACAGGCAGATGCACTTACCAACTTTGTAAACAGTGTAGAAGATGAACTGTCAATCGAAGTAACCGGAAAAGAAGAATTATTGGCAAACGGCTTACTTCAATACATTGGTGAGGACATTGATCAAATCTATTTGGAAAATGTTGCCAAAATTCAACTAAATAAAGAAATTGTTGAAAAAGTTGGTGAAGAATTAAAAATCGTCTTTACACCATTACATGGAACAGCAAACAAATTAGTTCAAGAGGGGCTAAAACAATTTGGATTCAAAAACGTGACTGTTGTAAAAGAACAAGAACATCCGGATCCTAATTTTTCAACGGTAAAATCACCAAACCCGGAAGAACATGCTGCTTTTGAACTGGCGATTAAATACGGGAAGGAAATAGATGCTGACATTTTATTAGGTACTGACCCGGATTCGGACCGGCTCGGGGTTGCCGTAAAAAATGCAGAAGGTGAATATCAAGTGTTGACCGGAAACCAAACCGGCGCCATTATGCTCCACTACTTGTTATCACAAAAGGCAGAAAAGGGATTACTTCCTGAAAATGGTATCGTTCTAAAAACGATTGTTACTTCGGAAATCGGTCGTGCAATTGCGGAAAGTTTTGGAATTCCGACATTTGATACATTAACCGGCTTTAAATTCATCGGTGAAAAAATCAAAGAATATGAGAAAACAGGTAAACATAACTTCCTGTTTGGCTATGAAGAAAGTTACGGCTATTTAATTGGTGATTTTGTCCGCGATAAGGATGCTGTACAAGCGGCCATTTTTGCGGCAGAAGTGGCAGCTTACTACAAAGCTCAAGGAAAAAGCTTGTATGATGCATTAATGGAGATTTTTGAAAAATACGGCTATTACAAAGAAGCATTATCATCCTTGACATTAAAAGGAAAAGACGGAGCCGAACAAATTGCGAACATTTTAGAAGAATTCCGTTCCAATCCGCCAAAGGAAATAGCCGGTATTCGCGTGACTGCTGTGGAGGATTATAAAGCAAGCATTCGCAAACAATTAAGCAATGGTAAATTAAATCCAATCAGTTTACCAAAATCCAACGTCTTGAAATACTTCCTTGAGGACGGATCCTGGTTCTGTGTCCGCCCATCCGGTACGGAGCCAAAATGTAAATTCTACTTTGCTGTCAAGGGGTCCTCTTTAAATGAAAGTGAACAGCTAGTCAACAATTTACAACAAGCAGTTATGGAGAAGGTCCACCATATTGTTGTAAGTGAAAAAAATTGTAAGGCTGAATTTAACAAGTAAATAATAGGCTGAACTAATTCTTTAATAGCTTAAAATATTGACAGAGTCTGTTTAAAATGCAGACTCTTTTTTACTAAAAATAAGTAAAATTTTGTTGTTAATTTTACTTATATATTTTATAATAAAGATGAAAGCGAAAAGATTAATGTAGGATTCAAACAAGTAAAAAATTGACTTTTTATAAAGTGAGGTTTAGCTATGAAAATTGAACAGCTGGCAAATGAATTTGCAAAAGTATTCGGTGGAAGCGATTACCGGACGTTTTTCGCCCCGGGAAGAATCAATTTAATCGGTGAACATACCGATTATAACGGGGGGCATGTTTTTCCTTGTGCGATTACATTTGGTACGTATGCATTGGCAAACAAAAGAACTGACCGAAAAATCCGCATGTATTCCGTAAATTTTCCTGAAATTGGGGTAGTCGAGTTTGACCTTGACCATTTAGAATATGACTTGAACCACAATTGGGCAAATTATCCAAAAGGAATGATTAGTTACATTAAAGAAGCGGGATATCAAATTGATTCCGGTCTTGATGTGTTATTTTACGGGAATATTCCAAATGGTGCCGGGCTTTCTTCATCGGCTTCCATTGAATTAGTTACCGGCGTTACGTTGGAAGGACTTTTTAACTTGAAAGTAGACCGTATAGAATTAGTAAAACTCGGACAAAAAGTGGAAAACCAGTTTATCGGTGTTAACAGTGGAATCATGGATCAATTTGCAGTTGGAATGGGTAAAAAAAATCACGGAATTTTACTGGATTGTCATACATTGAAATATGAATATGCACCAATTGAAATGGAAGACTACCGGATTGTCATTATGAATACGAATAAACGTCGGGAACTGGCCGATTCTAAGTACAATGAGAGAAGAAGTGAATGTGAAAAAGCTCTCAAAGATTTACAAAAACATGTACAGATTAACAGTTTAGGCAGTTTGTCACCCGATGAATTCGACCGTTTACAAATGGAAATCACAGATCCCATTCACAGAAAACGTGCCAAACATGCCGTATATGAAAATGATCGAACAATAAAGGCGCTCGCAGCACTAAAACAAAACGATCTGAAACAGTTTGGCCAATTAATTAATCAATCCCATATTTCCTTGCGAGATGATTATGAGGTAACAGGGAAAGAATTGGATACGATTGTTGAAGCGGCTTGGAACCAAGAAGGTGTTCTCGGTGCGAGGATGACCGGAGCCGGTTTTGGCGGTTGTGCCATTGCGATCGTTGAGAAAGACAAAGTGGATGCATTTATCAAGGAAGTCGGTAAAATTTACGAAGAGAAAATTGGTTATAAGGCTGAATTTTATATCGTTACAGCCGGTGACGGTGCAAAAGAAATTCACTCGAAAAACATCAGTCTAGGCGCTTGAAAAAACTTTATAAATGAATACGGGTATCCCACTTTTGTGTGTTCAAAAGGAAGTTTTTGGAAAATAAGTATTTCTTAGTACCGGAGCGTATATTTTTCACGCCGGCGAAGAGAAAACTGTTGGATTGGTCGGTATGCAAAACAGTTTAGGCCGGAGCGTATGTTTTTCATACGTAAAAAGAGGTAAGCCTTTTTCCGGACTTTTGAAACATTCTTCTTTTATCTTCTTGGTGCTTGGAGAATCTGATATAGTAAAATAGAAGTAAAATGAAACGAGGGTGATATGAATGAGTATTTTAGTTTTGGGCGGTGCCGGCTACATCGGCTCCCATGCTGTTTATCAATTAATTGACCGTGGCTATGAAGTGGTTGTTGTCGATAATTTACAAACCGGTCACAAAAAGGCGGTACATCCGAAAGCAACATTTTATGAAGGCGATATTCGCAATCGGGACTTTTTGAATAATGTGTTTCATAATGAACAAATCGACGGGGTTATCCATTTCGCCGCTAACTCGCTCGTTGGAGAATCAATGGTTGATCCGTTGAAATATTATGATAACAATGTATATGGAACACAAATTTTACTGGAAGCGATGCGCAATGCAGGGGTACGTCATATCGTCTTCTCATCCACTGCAGCGACCTATGGAGAACCGAAATCTGTACCGATTACAGAAAATATGCCGACTGTTCCGACAAATACGTACGGAGAAACAAAATTGACCATGGAAAAAATGATGGCTTGGTGTGAAAAAGCCTTTGATTTAAAATATGTCGCCTTACGATATTTCAATGTGGCGGGGGCTCGTGGAACAGGAGAAATTGGAGAAGATCATCATCCTGAAACCCACTTAATTCCGGTTGTACTTGAAACTGCATTAGGAAAACGTGAATATATAACCGTCTTTGGTGAAGATTATCCAACAAAAGACGGAACATGTATCCGTGACTATATCCATGTAGAAGATTTAATCGATGCACATATTTTGGCGCTAAACTACTTGCAAAATGGAGGCGACAGTTCTGTTTTCAATTTAGGCAGCAGTCAAGGCTTTTCCGTAAAAGAAATTATTGACATGGCTCGCAAGGTAACCGGTAAAGAAATTCCGGCAAAAATTGGAGAAAGACGTCTAGGGGATCCAAGTGTCCTTATCGCTTCTTCTGAAAAGGCAAAGAACATATTAGGCTGGAATCCGGCGAAAACAAATATTGAACAGATCATTAAAGACGCATGGAATTGGCACAGCAATCATCCAAATGGATATGAAGACTGAAGGTGTTTTTCATGATTGATCAAACCATTCAACAATTAATAAATGAAGCGATCCATCAGGCTATCATTGACCCGATGGACGAAATTTACGTCCGCAATCAAATTTTATCATTGCTGAATCTGGATGATTTTCAAGTCCAAGATACTTCGAAATTACCAAAAGATGTACCGGTTGACCCGGACCTCATTATTCCGGAATTGTTGGAGAAAATTGTTCAATATGCGGTGAAAAACGGAATCATAGAGGATTATTTAGATGCAAAAGAAATATTTTCTGCAAAAATCATGAATTGTTTTCTTGCAAGTCCTTCCGTGGTTAATCAACGCTTTTATGAAAAATATGAGAACTCACCGGTTGCAGCAACGGATTATTTTTACCAATTAAGTAAAAACAGTAATTATATTCAAATGAACCGAATCAAAAAAAATATTGTATTCAAAGCTCCGACTGAATATGGAAATTTGGATATTACAATCAATTTGTCTAAGCCGGAAAAAGATCCGAAACAAATTGCCAAAGAGCGGTCGGCTCCCCAAAAAGGCGGGTACCCTACATGTCTATTATGTATTGAAAATGAAGGGTATGCAGGGCGAATCGGGCATCCGGCAAGGTCCAATCACCGTATGATCCGGATGAATATTCGCGGAGAGGATTGGTATTTACAATATTCTCCGTATGTATATTACAATGAGCATTGTATTTTGCTGTCGAAAACCCATCGAAACATGTTAATTTCCCGGGAAACTTTTGGAAGATTGCTTGACTTTGTCGAAAGGTTCCCACATTATTTTCTTGGTTCGAATGCGGATTTGCCTATTGTCGGCGGTTCTATTCTTTCCCATGACCATTATCAGGGTGGGCACTATGAATTTCCCATGGCTGTTGCTGAAGCAGAATATGCCTTTTCTGTTCAAGGCTTTTCCAATGTTACTTGCTCGATTCTCAAATGGCCTATGTCGGTTATTCGTTTGAGAAGTAGTAAAAAGGATGATATTATCGAGTTGTCTGACCGTATTTTGGAGAAGTGGAAAACATATAGTGATCCGGTTGCAGAAATTATTGCTTTTACAGGTAGCACACCACATAACACGATCACGCCGATTGCAAGAATCCGTGACGGTCAATATGAAATGGACCTTGTTTTAAGAAATAATCGGACGAGTGAAGAACATCCACTAGGAATCTTTCATCCACATAAAGAAGTACATCATATTAAGAAAGAGAATATCGGTTTAATTGAAGTGATGGGTCTGGCGGTGTTGCCGGCACGTCTGAAAAATGAATTGGCAGAGGTTGGAAAATTTTTGTGCAATCAACCAAATGAAATTGCTGACTACCATCTACCTTGGGCGGAGCAGCTTAAACAAAAATATGATGGAGAAATTAATGAACAAAATGTGAAAAAAATTGTTAAAGTTGAAGTGGGTAATAAGTTTTTACAAGTTTTAATGGATGCCGGTGTATTTAAAAGAGATACAAAAGGAAAAGCGGCTTTTCAAAGATTTATTGAAACGTTAAATAAGTAGGATGGCGGACAGCTTCCTTGGAACAAATGAGATTAATAAAAACCATTTTGACAAAAGCTGAATGGATGCACGAAATGTCGAATGATGGCCAATCAAATTGAATAATAAAATTTTAAAAAGGGCTGAGTAAAGCACGAAATGTTGAGGCAATTAAATTACTTAATATCATTTAACAAAGGATGAACAAAAGCATTAAAGGTCGAATCAAATTGAACAATAACATTTTGGCAAAGGTTGAACGAAAGCAAGAACTATTGACAAGAAAGACCATTTATTTTATTAAACACATTTTGACAAGGGCTGTCCCAAAAATAAATATAGGTGGTGCGAGATTGTGAATATAACTACAAAAGAGTTTGGAATAGTGGATGAAGAAAAAGTTTATCTTTATACCCTTGAAAATGATCGTGGGATGAAATTATCTTGTACGAATTTCGGATGTGTTGTCACAGAAATTTTGGTTCCTGATCGAAATGGTATATTCGAAAATGTTGTCTTAGGATTCAATAATGTTGACCAATATATTCAACACAAAACCTACTTTGGTGCTGTAGTTGGCAGAGTTGCCGGTCGAATTAAAGATGCTGAATTTGAGCTAGATGGAAAGCAATATATTTTGCCGAAAACAGAAGGAAATAATCATATACACGGCGGGGTAAAAGGTTTGCATGAACGGGTATGGCTGGCAGAACCAATTGAACAAAAAAATGCTGTTGGTATGAAATTTACTTATTTTAGTAAAAATGGAGAAGAAGGCTACCCGGGAAATGTTGAGTTAACGGTTACTTATTTATTGACAAATGATAACCAATGGATATTTACTTGCCATGCAACAACTGACCAAAAGACAATATTAAATGTGACCAATCATTCGTATTTTAATTTAACCGGTCAAGTGAAGGATGATATTTTAAATCATGAACTGACATTGAAATGTGACCGTTTCCTTGAATTGGACAAGGAACTTTTGCCAACGGGTAACATAATAAATGTTGAAAATACAGTATTTGATTTTAGACAGGGCCGGAAGATAATCGATGGTGTCCACTCAAACCATCCGCAAAACATTTTAGTTGGGAATGGTTATGATCACCCGTTTATTTTTACAGAAAATCATAACCGGGAGATTTTCTTAAAGGAATCGGTAAGTGGTCGAACCTTGACAGTTGAGACGAATCAACCATGTGTAGTATTGTATTCTAGTAATCAACTTCAAGGAGATTTTACAATACAGGAAGGCGTTCAAGCAAGAAAATATTTAGGCCTTTGTCTGGAAACCCAAGGATTACCTGATGCCATCCACCACCCACATTTTCCTTCAATTGTTTTAGACAAAGGGGAAACTTATGAGTTGAAAACCGTTTATTCATTTGGCGTGGAGCAGGCTTAACATGAAGATTGCTGCAAGATCAGTGACGAAATCAGGCGGAAAACGATTCAGAAAACTTGAAGGGAAGAAAGGAGGGAAATAGTAGATGGCAACAATTAAGGATATTGCGGAAAAGGCTGGTGTTTCTATTGCAACGGTTTCAAGAGTTCTTAATTATGATCAAACTCTTTCTGTAACAGATGAAACAAGAAAACGGATTTTTGAGATTGCTGAATCACTGTCGTATAAGAAAAAATCAGTAAGAAAGACAAATATTCCAACAAAGATTGCAATCATTAGCTGGTATACAGAAGAGGAAGAGTTAGAAGATCTTTATTATTTGTCAATTAGTATAGGAATTACGGACCGATGTCAACAGCGAAACATTAGTGCTGTAAAATATTTTTATAGTAGCTACGAGGATTTACAGGAATTTGGTGATGTTCGCGGAATTATTGCTGTCGGTAAATTTAGTACGGCTCAGGCGGAGAAATTGATGAATATTACGGATAATATTATTTTTGTCGATTGCAGTCCCGATGATGATCGCTTCGATTCCGTAGTCGTCGATTTTGAACGGGCAACAAAAAGTGTGATTGATTATTTACTTGCGAAAGGTCATAAATCAATCGGATATATCGGTGGCAGAGAAACATATCGTGATCAGTCGGACAATATTCTCGACTTAAGAGAAAAGACATTCCGTCAGTATTTGTCTGATCACGGTCAGTTTAATGAATCCGCTGTGTACATCGGCAATTTTACAGTCAAAGATGGTTATCGATTAATGAAACAAGCGATTCATGACCATGGAAATAATTTACCTACCGCTTTTTTTGCCGGTAATGATCAAATTGCAATTGGCTGTCTTCAGGCTTTAAACGAGGAAAATATCCACGTTCCTGAAGAGGTAAACATAATTGGATTGAATGATATCAGCGTTTCAAAATATGTCTATCCATCCTTGTCAACGGTAAAAGTGCATACGGAATTAATGGGCGAGACTGCAGTAGACTTGTTAGTGGAAAGAATCGAGGGAAGAACCATTCCAAAAAAAGTCTTTATAGCGACAAATTTGATTATTCGAGACAGTAGCTTTTAACTGGACGCTTTTAGAAAAGACCTCAGGTAGCCGTAACAAAAATATTAAGTATTGCGGTCGGCAGTAAAACAAAACGTGTCTCGACCACAAAAAGTTTAACATGTGTTTACTCCATATCAAATCGTGTCCTTACTTTATATAGGTTGTAAATAGACTTTATGCATATCTACATGTCAAAAAATAATAAACTCCTTGAAAACTTGGATCTGACACTGTTTTCAAGGAGTTTTTATCATTTGTACTGTCAAAGTTGGATAAAAAAATTCAGGTATCCGAGTTTTTTATAAATGTGTTTACAGGGATAACCCCATCATGTACGATGCTTAGATTATTTAATCCGCAATTCAGTTTCTGTATCAAAGAAATGCGCTTTGTTCAAATCTAGGCCTAGTTTTACTTTGTCTCCGGCTTTTATTTGGTTACGTGCATCAATCCGTGCGACGAAATCATGTCCGGCAAGAGAAGAATACAGCATTAATTCGGCACCGGTTAATTCGGCAACTTCAATGTTAACTTCAATGACATCATCAGGGAATGACTCGATAAATACCGGTTCATCATGAATATCTTCCGGACGAATACCGAAGATTACTTCTTTTCCTACGTAGCCGTTGTCTTTTAATAATTTTAACTTGCCGCCCGGGATTTTCAGACGAACTTTATCATCAAGTACAACATATTCACCTTCAATTTTTGCTTTAAAGAAGTTCATTGCCGGTGAACCGATGAATCCACCAACGAAAACATTTTCCGGATTGTCATAAACTTCTTTTGGTGAACCGACTTGTTGAATAACCCCATCTTTCATAACAACAATCCGAGTAGCCATGGTCATTGCTTCTGTTTGGTCGTGGGTTACGTAAATGGTCGTTGTATTTAAGCGTTGATGAAGTTTGGCGATTTCTGCACGCATTTGAACCCGTAATTTTGCATCCAAGTTTGATAAAGGTTCATCCATTAAGAATACTTTTGCGTCCCGAACAATGGCACGTCCTAAAGCAACCCGTTGCCGTTGACCACCGGATAAGGCTTTCGGTTTCCGGTCTAAATATTGTTCAAGTCCTAAAATATTTGCAGCATCTTTTACCCGTTTGTCAATTTCATCTTTTGGCATTTTTCTCAGTTTTAATCCGAATGCCATATTATCATAAACCGTCATATGCGGATATAATGCATAGTTTTGGAAAACCATCGCGATATCCCGATCTTTTGGCGGGACATCATTCACTAATTTATCATCGATGTACAGTTCTCCCTTTGAAATTTCTTCAAGTCCGGCAATCATCCGTAAAGTTGTTGACTTCCCGCAACCGGATGGACCGACGAAAACAATAAATTCCTTATCTTGAATATGAAGATTGAAATCAGATACAGCGGTTACTTTGTTATCATAGATTTTGTAAATGTGATTGAGTTTTAAATCTGCCATTTTTCCATTCCTCCTGTGAAAACGATTTCTCCTATAAGTAAATTTTAGTGAAAATGTTTTCAATTGTGAATGGGCAATGTGCACAAAGAAACCAGGTGATTTTTTGTCACATTGTTCATGAGGAGTACTTATGAAGAAAATTGGCCCCCGTCTATATACAGTGAGGCATCGGCAAATATACTGATGAAATAAACGGAAATGGCCCCTTGAAACTTTTTAATATCAATGCTCGTATGCTCAATGAATTTATCAATTTTGTATTGTAGGCTATTTCGATGCATGTACAATTCTTTTGCTGACAAGCTTGTATTAAAATTATTTTCAAGATATTTTTTAATAATTTTTACCATTTCCTTATCCCCTTGAAAAATATCCTGGTACTCCTGTTCTAAAATCGGGATTAAACGATGCCATTCAGTTGTCATCATGACAATTGGAAAAGCATGAATAAATGAGAAAATATGTTTTTGCGGATAAACGTTTCTTCCCATTTTAAAATAATATTGTTCACGGAAAAACCGTTCTTTTAACTTTTGAGAAACTTCAAAGAACCTTCCGATATAAAAATCAACCTTAATATAAAAATCTGCTAAAATGGCGTCCTTAAAGGAATCAAAATCTTTTTCCGTTAAAAAATCATTCATTTCCTTTTCAATGATGATACCTGTTTTTTTATCAAACCAAACGAAAGCGACCCGGTCTTGAATAAATGATTCCACAGCATCTACAAAATCGTGATAATCGTTTATTTCTTCCAGATGGAACTGAATGAAGCGGATACGTCCACTATTACCCGGGAGTTTTCCATCATTTAGCAAAAATTGATACCAAGCCTTTTGTTCAACTTGGCTGTTTAAAAATTCAGGTGTTTCTTCAACAAGCGTATATTTTGTTTCAAGCAACAATTTTTCACGCTCAGTAACCGATGATTTTTTTATTGTGAAATATTGCTTGGTCGACTCATCGTAAAAACAAAAGCATTCATCGTCGTAGGAAGGTAGATCCTGAATTACGGCATCCGGATACAGTTTTAAAATATTTTTATGCATCTCTAATCCTCATCCTTTAGTATTAGGTCCTCTTTTAGAATTTTTTTGAAGAAATTTACCCTTTGTTTAGGCAATAGGCAAATCGTCAATAGTTTCAAGTTTGGCAAAAAGCTTTTACCCTCAGTGGGTCCAATTCATTTTAAATAAGTATTTACTCGAACAGACTTGGAATAATCATATAGTTTGGATTTTAAAAACGTCTCCTAGCAAAGTATCTATAGTTAATTTTATCCTGATTTTTCATGGAACATCAAGTTCTATATTTTTAAAGGGCCTGTGTTCAATTAAAGGGGGCCTATCCGTTTCAGCTCCATTTCATCCGGTTTTGTCCCTGTCATTTAGATTTAGAAATTTTAATAGAGACATTTAGGTGAAAAATTAGTATTTTTAGAAAAACAATAGTTACATTCATATGGTATATTATGTTAAAATAGTCTGGTATAAAGGAAGAAAGAAAGAAGGAATAATCATATGTTCGGTTTGTTAATTATTTTAGTACTGGTTCTATTCTTACCTTTTACAGTAAAAACGATTGAACATAACTTAGAGTACTTTCTGTTTGTTATGGGGATTCTTGCCGCAATTGTCGGAGGCGTGTTGGATGTTGAATTATTTATGCACGCTCTGGAAGATCCAATTAAAATCACTTTAGCGGTGTTCATAGCGGGTGTGCTCTTTAAATGGTTTCAGACCCAATTGGGAAATGCAATCAATACAATAAGTCATAAAATGCCATTTCCGTTATTTATTGCATTGGTTGTTATTGGTTTGGGACTGCTTTCAAGTATTATTACTGCTATTATTGCCGCTCTTGTATTAGTATTGATTATTAGTAATCTTTCATTACAAAGAAGACAAGAAGTACTATTGACGGTTATCTCTTGTTTTTCAATCGGACTCGGAGCCGCTTTGACGCCGATTGGGGAACCGTTATCCACCATTGTTGTAAGTAAGATGAATGAAAACTTCTTTTATTTGATTGATCTGGTCGGGCCATTTATTATTCCTGGAGTAATTCTTTTAGGGATTTTTGCCGCTTTTGCAGTCAAACGTAGAGAAGGGGCTGGCCTTCAATCGACCGGTGAATCAGAATCATATAAAGAAATATTTGTCCGTACCGTCAAAATTTATTTATTCGTTTTCGGTTTGACCATGTTAGGTGCAGGTTTTGAACCGTTAATTAATGCGTATTTGCTTGATTTAAGTCCGAGAATTCTTTATTGGGTTAATATTATCTCAGCCGTTCTTGACAACGCAACTTTAGCTGCGGCTGAAATTAGTCCGGCTATGAGTCAAAGTACGATTGAAGCTATTTTGATGGGATTACTTATTAGTGGGGGTATGTTAATCCCGGGTAATATTCCTAATATTATCTCGGCCGGTAAACTAAATATAACAAGTAAAGAATGGGCAAGAGTCGGGCTTCCGTTTGGCATGGTCATCATGGTTGTGTATTTTGTTATTTTACTTATAAGCGGATTATAAAAGGAGAAGACTTTTGCGCCTGTCGCTATCGCTTTCGGCGCAGAAATACTTTTGCGCCTGTCGCTATCGCTATCGGCGCAAAATCAGAGGTGTCTCAGTTGGAGACACCTCTGATTTTGTTGCTATTTGTTTCGTTTGTAGATTAAAATAGAAATGAAAGAGTGTCTGTTTTTCTGAAACTAATCGCATGTCTTTTTCGTAATACTAATATCGAATGAAACTTGAATGGTTAATGGAGATAAAAGGATAGTTACCGATTAAAGTAATTATTCAGTTCTCTTTTATGGGAGTGATAATCTTGAAAACATTTTTGTTTTTTATGCTTAGAACATTTACAGCCGGGTTTGCGATGGTCATGATTTGGTTGATCAGTTTTTTTGGATTTGACCAAAGTTTCTTATGGTCATCCGTTTTTGGCTTAATTGGCGGTACTGCGGTATATTACGGGATGAAGGTAGGTACTCAATCGCAATTTTTACGAAGAAACGGTTTAACGAGAAAAGAATATAAACTAGTTGAAGAAAATTTAAAAGAAGCGAAACAGAAAATTCACCGTCTACAAAAGGCATTTATCCAGATTCAAAATTTAACGAATGCAAAACAAAATTTTGAAACATTACGGGTTATTTATAAAATATACAATATCACAAAGAAAGAACCAAGACGATTTTTTCTTGCAGATGAATTTTATTATTCGCACTTGGAATCTATTGTTGAGTTAGCCGAAAAATATACGTTTCTCGCATCGCAGCCGGCAAAAACAGTGGACTTGGCAAAATCTTTGCGAGAAACTAGAGAAACAATGGATGATCTGGTAAAACTAATCGAACAAGATTTACACTTGATGATTGAAGGGGATATAAACAACTTAAATTTTGAAATTGATGTAGCAAAGAAATTTATTGAACGAAAATGAAGGCAGGAGGTAGCTAAATGGTTGAGAAGGAAAAATTAACCGGTGATATAGATGATTTATTGGCCAATCCTTTTGGAGATCTGTCTAAAGAATCGGCCGAGAATAAGCAGGAATTGCAAGAAGCAGGAAAACAAATGGGAATGGATTTGTTTAATAAAGTTGGAGAAACGAAACCGAAAAAAATTATTGAAACATTGCCGGATGAGGATAAACAGCGGGCATACCAATTAGCTAATCAAATTGACCCGAAAAATCAAACATCCATTTCTCTTTATGGAACACAGGCCCAATCCAAATTAATGAATTTCTCTTCTACAATGCTTGACCATGTGAAGAGCGGGAACATCGGTGAGATTGGGGAAATTATAACGGATTTAATGAAAAAATTAGATCAAGTAAACCCTGATGAATTACAAGTGGAGAAACGGAATATTTTTTCAAGGATGTTTGGAAAAATGTCGCGCTCCGTTAATGAAATTTTAGCAAGATACCAAAAAACCGGTGCGCAAATTGACCGAATCACCGTCCGTCTTGAACATTGCAAAAACACATTAATCAAAGACAATACGTTGCTTGACCAGATGTATGAAAAAAATAAAGAGTATTTTCAGGCGTTAAATATTTATATTGCTGCTGGAGAAGTGAAATTAGAGGAACTGCATACGAAACTTATTCCCGAATTGAAACGGAAAGCGGAACAATCAGGGGATCAAATGGCATATCAAGAAGTTAACGATATGATCCAGTTTGCGGACCGTCTGGAAAAGAGGTTACATGACTTAAAATTAAGCAGGCAAATCACGATTCAAAGTGCACCGCAAATCCGGATGATTCAAAATACGAATCAGACGTTGATGGAAAAGATTCAAACATCCATTACAACGGCGATTCCGCTGTGGAAAAATCAGATTGCCATTGCCTTGACATTATTAAGGCAACGAAAAGCGGTAGAGGCTCAAAAACAAGTATCGCAAACAACAAATGACTTACTTCTGAAAAACTCAGAAATGCTAAAAACAAATTCAATTGAAGTTGCCAAAGAAAATGAACGGGGAATTGTTGATATTGAAACATTGAAGAAAACACAGGAAAATCTTGTATCAACACTGGAAGAAACATTAAGAATACAAGCAGAAGGTCGGGCAAAACGCCATCAAGCAGAACAAGAACTCGTTACAATGGAAGAACAATTGAAACAAAAACTATTGGAAATTCGAGAAAATTAATTTTGTGAACCATCAGTTAGAATTCTCAATAAATGAGGATAACTGGTGGTTTTTTTATATACATATGCTAGAAGAAATGATTTTATATGACAATGAAAGGGATAACTAATTAGTCACACTCTAGGTTTTATATATTACTAACATTAATAGTTTGACAATGGTATTAATTCCTAGTTATATTAATATTAATAATAAAGCGGTATTAAATAATGTGAATTTGGCACAATTAATTATGAATGAGCGTTCATTCTTATTTCAGAAAAATATTGCGCCAAAGTCAGATTATTCTATTCAGGAAACGCTTTGTTATTGTTTATCAAATTTTAAAAGGGGGAAACGGGATGAAAAAGAAGTTTTTTGCATTGCTTTCAGTAGTTTTTGCTCTTTCACTTTTCCTTGTTGCATGTGGTGGTGGAAGTGAATCAAGTGGTGGAAACAGTGGCGGTTCTAATGAAGGGGAGAAATCAAAAACTGAAGAAAAGCCAAAATTCTTAAGCATGTTAACCGGTGGAACAAGTGGTACATATTATCCATTGGGTGGAGAAATTGCAAAAATCATTACAGACAAAACCGGAATTCAAACGGATGCTGTTTCCTCAAATGCATCAGCGGATAACGTAATTGCATTAAGTGAAGGGAATGCAGAAATTGCCTTTGTTCAAACCGATGTGATGGCAGCTGCCGTAGAAGGAATAAATGCTTTTGAAAAAACTGGGAAAGTAACAAATGTGCTTGCACTTGGTTCGTTATATCCGGAAACGATCCAAATTGTAACGCTTGCAAAGTCGAATATTAATTCGGTTGAAGATTTGAAAGGAAAAAAGGTTTCTGTCGGAGCACCGGGTTCAGGAACATACATTAATGCACAACAAATTTTGGAAGTCCATGGCATGACAATGGATGATATTGATGCTCAAAACCTTGATTTTGCCGAGTCTACCGGTGGACTTCAAGACGGTAATATTGATGCAGCATTTATCACTGCAGGCACACCGACCGGAGCCGTTGAAGGGTTATCTGCTACAAATCCGGTGAAAATTGTTCCGATTGCCCAAGATAAAGTAGATGCGCTAGTTAAAAAATATCCTTATTATGCGGAAGACACCATTGCTTCAGGAACATACGGGCTGAAAGAAGATGTAAACACCGTCGCAGTCTTGGCCATGCTTGCGGTTGTTGATAGTTTGCCGGAAGATACGGTATATGAAATTACGAAAGCGATTTATGAAAATACAGGCAGCATTACGCATGCAAAAGGGAAATACATTAAGTTGGAAAATGCATTAAAAGGAATCGGCATTGATTTGCATCCGGGTGCAGAAAAATATTTTAAAGAAGCCGGAGTTTCAACAGAATAGAAGGTTCATAAAGGAATTTGGGACCAATCTTACCGGAAGTGTTGCTTTTCAATAGAATAGAAGTTTTATAAGGAAATTTAGGATCAACACATCATTCCGGCAGTCTTGTTTTTCAATAGAATAGAAGGTTTATAAAGAAATTTGGGTTCAAAACCTCAATCCGGCAGTCTTGTGTCTCAATAGAATAGAAGTTTCATACGGGCTGGCTGTGAAAGCACACTTGCATACGCGGCCGGCCTCTTATTGATTAGTAGTCTATTATTAGGATGAACTTACATGAAACGTAAGAAATATATGAACACCTTAATTATAATTATCGTTTTCCTCGTTATCATGCTAACGGTTTTATTTATTCCATTTCGAAAATCGCTCGTCTTTTATGAACGGAACACCGGTCAAATCGCTGCCTATCTCCCCGTTAAGGAGGGAGATACTTTTCAAATTATTTTTACCCATTCAATTCATTTAACCGATGTTATTGAGAAATATCGGATTTTGCCGGATGATACGATGGAGGAATACGAATTTGTTTTTGAAGAATTTGGTATTGGAATGCCTTCCAATGCGGAAACGGGACAAACTTTCGAATATAAGGATGGGAAATATCATATAAAAGATGTAGGTAATGTCTTTCCGTCGATGATGATCCGAAATGGAAAAACCGTTTCGAAACATCGCCTAGTCTGGGGTGAAAATGAAGAACATATCGTCAAATTTAACGATTATCTGAAACCTGGGGAAATATATAAGGTTCAAGTAGATCATCTATCATTATGGCAATCTGTGAAAGGAGTTGAAATCCGTGACTGAGCATAATGAAAAAGTTCAATTATCCGAAGAAGAGCAAAAGGCATTAATGGAAAAATATGATGCTGAATCACGAACACGAAAACTGTCCGGAATGATGTCAAAAGTTATTATTGGCTTGTTAGTTGCCTTTTCTTTATTTCAAATTTATACGGGTGCATTCGGGGAATTAACAGCATATATTCAACGAACAGTCCATCTAGGTTTTGCGTTGGTTTTAATCTTTTTATTGTTTCCCGCAAGAAAGACTGCATTACGCCAAAAAATAGCTTGGTACGACTATATTCTTGCAGTTCTGGCCATTATCGTCTGTGGCTATTGGCCTGTTTTTTATGATTCATTGGTGCAAAAAATCGGTAGTATTGATACAGCACAAATGATTATTGGCGGTCTGGCTATTATATTGGTTTTGGAAGCGGCAAGAAGAGTGGTCGGTCTTCCTTTGGTTGTCATTGCAATAGCTTTCCTTCTTTATGCTTTATATGGACCAAGTATGCCGGGAATGTTGGCACATAGAGGGTTAAGTCTTGAGCAATTAATAAATTCCATGTTTTATACAACAGAGGGAATCCTTGGTACGCCACTTCAAGTATCATCGACTTTCATTTTCTTATTTATCTTGTTCGGGGCTTTCCTTGGACAGACAGGGGTAGGAAACTATTTCAATGACTTGGCCATTTCAATTGCAGGAAGACGTATTGGTGGTCCTGCAAAAGTGGCGGTTTTTACAAGTGCATTGGAAGGGACGATTTCAGGCAGTTCTGTTGCCAATGTGGTACAATCGGGCTCCTATACCATCCCTTTAATGAAACGATTAGGCTATCATCGGAATTTTGCCGGTGCGGTAGAAGCTGCAGCATCAACGGGTGGTCAAATTATGCCGCCGGTTATGGGCGCGGCTGCCTTTTTAATGGTTGAATTTGCCGGTGTACCCTATATTGAAATTGTCAAAGCTGCAGTTATTCCAGCTATCTTATATTTTACCGGAATTTGGATTATGGTTCATTTTGAAGCGAAAAAACAAGGATTACGCGGTTTGCCAAAAGAAGAAATTCCAGCTAAAAAGGAAGTATTTAAGAAAATCTATCTGTTAACGCCAATACTTGCCATTATCATTTTCATGGACATCGGTACGAGTATTTCCCGCGCAGCTCTATTAGGTATTTTGTTTACGATTATTGTCAGCTTGTTTAGAAAAGATACGCGGATTACATTATCGAAATTTTTTGTAGCTCTCATTGAAGGGGCTCGTTCTGCACTTGGGGTCGCAGCTGCAACCGCCTGTGCCGGGATTATTGTCGGAGTTGTCACAAAAACAGGGCTCGGTTTGAAACTTGGAAACGAAATTGTCGGACTCGCCCAGACAATTACAAATAACCCGAATGCTTTATTATTATTGACTTTATTTTTTACGATGATCACATCCATCATCATCGGCATGGGATCACCGACAACAGCGAATTATATTATTACGTCAACAATTGCATTACCGGCCATTTTGGCGTTGAATAATCAGTTGGAAGTGGCTGTGCCGGTCTTGGCTGCCCATATGTTTGTTTTTTATTTTGGGATTGTTGCCGATATTACACCACCTGTTGCTTTGGCTGCTTTTGCGGCAACAGGAATTTCGGGCGGGGAACCAATCCGAACGGGAATTAATGCTTCGAAACTTGCCATCGCTGCTTTTATCATACCGTATATGTTTGTATTGGAACCTGAGTTATTGATGATTAATACGCCCTTCTTAGGTGTGCTATGGATTATTTTTACTGCCATCACTGGGATGGTTGGTATCGGTGCCGGGTTAATTGGTTATTGGTATAAAAAACTAAACTGGATTGAAAGAATTGCTTCTGTTGTTATTGGATTGTTATTGATTTATCCTGAAGGCTATTCTGATTTGATTGGCTTAGCCGGCTTTATTGCCATGGTTGTTTATCAATTTGCGTTGAAAAAAGGGACAGAAATAGGGGAGAAAGAGGCGAAAGAAGCGAATTTGTGAGAAATAAATGTACAGTAGAAAAACTCCGGACCTGAATCTTGACGTCCGGAGTTATCTATATTTATTTATCTTACCCTTAACTGCGAGTCAAGACCCCCGTTTATTCATCTGTATCTGCTTCAAACATATAATTTTTATGATAAAACCGGATGCTGAAAACTAACCCCATGGCGAGCATATTGCCCATCAATGAACTTCCCCCGTAACTTAGGAAAGGAAGTGGGATTCCGGTAATTGGCAATACTTGGATAGTCATCCCGATATTTTGAAATACATGGAATGCAGTCATACTAATGATACCTGCACAAATATAAGAATTAAATTGAGAGTTCGTTTCTAATGAAATTTTTATTAAATGATAGATAAGCAGGAAAAATAAACTGATAACGACACTGGCACCGATAAAGCCGTATTCTTCAGCAATTAGACTAAAGATAAAGTCTGTATGGCGCTCCATGACGTATACTTCTTTCCCCATAAAGCCTTTCCCGAAAATCTCACCGGACCCAATTGCTTGCAGGGAACTAATTAAGTGTAAACCATCACCGGATGCATAACTATATGGGTCTAACCAGGCATAAATCCTTCCATACTGATAAGGGTCAATATGATCTTTTAGAAAATCCGGAAAATATATCATAACACCAATAATACCTACCCCAAGAAGAGCAACTAGAGAGAAAGAGGGTAATATTATTTTCCATGAAATTCCAGATACTAAAATCATTCCGGCTGTAATGGCCATGATGACTAATGCAGTTCCTAAGTCCGGCTGTTCCATAATTAACACCAATGGAACCAAAGCAGTGAGGCCAATTTTAACTAACAACCAAAAATCTGATTGTAATGTTTTTACCGGATATTTTTGATTATGATCGGATGTAAGCCGACTAATCGCCAAGATTAAAAATACTTTCATAAATTCGGACGGCTGAATGCTCCCGAATGGAAGGGTGAACCAGCTATAGGCTCCATTTCGTTCCTCTGCAATACCCAAATGGAGTTTGGCTGCAATCCATAATACAATAAGTAAAAATATCCCAAAACCATAAAATATCCATGATAATTTTTTATATTGATCCGGATCAAAAAACAAGGCCCCCCCAATAATGATAGCCCCAACGATGTACCATTTTAATTGATCAAGTACAAAGTTTGTTGAATATTGCCCTGAAGTCTGAGCACTGTATATAGATATTAAACTAACAATAAAAAACAGAAATAATATAAAAGCTAAAGTCCAATCAAAACGATCTGGAACTTTTTTTTCATTTTCCATTATATTCACCTTTTCACTTTTAAAAAATCGAATAAAATAATATTATATCACGTTTAACACCCAAAAAGTCCGTTTTTCGGAATCTTACGGATAAAATTTTCGGATTTTTGTTGTAAAAAAATGGTTCAAGAAAATTGGACAGGGAATTTTTCGTCCAAATGTTGTTTGGATGTTAGTTTATTTTTTACATAACCATATTATAATCGATTTAGTGAAAGTAGCAAAAACAAAAATTTGGCAGAATGTTAATTTTGGGGATGCACATCTATTCAGTTATTTTTTCTTCAAGTTTTATAGATATGAAATAGTGACATATCGTGCCCCGAAACCTCCTGAATCAATCAGGTGAAAAACTCCAAAATAAAAGGAACTACCATAATAGGTGCAGTTCCATGTAAAATACCAAATACGAACGTTGAACCGGGAGAAAGCGGCCTGAACGGAAAGCATGAAATCACGCATGGCTTTCCTCCCTAGTTCTCTCATAAAGGTACGACTGAAATTTTCCGTTTTACACTTACAATCATCAAATATTTCATGTGAACGGTTTTGATAAAAGTTGTCCTTTCCCATGGACATGATTAAACCACTTCTGTATTCGCAGTCGCCATGTTCGTCGGATGAACTGGATTTTCATAGTTACTCTCTGTGACAACTTTTCTTGCTTCGATATATTTAATATGGTGATCTTCTATCTCAATTACTTTAAATTGGTAATCTTTATAGATGAGGATGTCACCTTGTTTTGCCTCAAAATTTTCCGTTAAAAACCATCCACCAATCGTATCAACATCTTCATCATTAATGTCAAGTGATAATAATGCATTTATTTCACTGACTAATACTTTACCGTCAAAGATATAGTGGTTTTCAGACAATTGTCGAATTAATGGGATTTCATCTAAATCGAACTCATCCCGGATTTCACCTACGATCTCTTCCACAATATCTTCCACCGTGACAAGACCGCTTGTTCCACCATACTCATCAAAAAGAATAGCCATATGAATTTGTTCTTTTTGCATTTTGACAAGAAGATTATGAACAGGGATTGTATCAATCACCCTGATGATAGGTCGAATAAAGGATCTGACGGTATACTTTGAAAGATCTTTGCCGGAAATATAAGTTGTTAGCAGTTCTTTCATATTAATAAATCCGACAATATGATCTTTATCTCCGTCAATCACCGGATAACGGGTAAATTTTTCTACACGAGCAAGGTCTAATAGAGACTCAATGGAATCATTTATGTCAATACTTACAATTTCTGTTCGCGGAACCATGATTTCTTTTGCAATCCGATTATCAAATTCAAATATCTTATTTACATACTTGTATTCTGACAGGTTTATTTCACCGTTTCGATAGCTTTCACTTAAGATGATCCGAAGTTCTTCTTCCGTATGAGCACTACCATTTTCCGCCATAGGTTTTAAACCGAAAGCTTTCGTAATTAAGCGTGCGGAACCGTTCAGTACCCAGATGAGCGGATACATAATTTTGTAAAATAAAATCAGCGGTCTGGAAACCAGTAATGTAATTTCTTCAGCTTTTTGAATAGCAACCGTTTTTGGTGCCAACTCGCCAACAACAACATGTAAGAACGTCATTATTAAAAATGCGATGGTAATTGTCAACAAATGGGAAATCGACTCAGGAATACTGAAGTTCGTAAAAAGTTTGGTAAAAATCGACTCAAAAGTAGATTCTCCTAACCAACCGATTCCAAGTGCGGTAACGGTAATCCCAAGTTGACAGGCAGATAAATATTCATCCAGGTTGGTAATGATTTTTTTTGCAGCAATTGCACTTTTTCTTCCTTTTTCGATATGTTCTTCAATTTTCGACGTTCGCACCTTAACAATGGCAAACTCAGAAACTACGAAAAATGCCGTTAACGCAATTAGAACGGCGATATAAATCAGACCAACTATGTCGTCCAACAAAATCCCCGCCCCTTAAAACAGGGTCGGGAGTTCACCTCCTAAAAGAATTCATAATTTTTCCAACGCAAAGTGCATATGGAAAGCCTCGAAAGTTACATTTCTCGCCGAAAAATGAGTATAATATTTTTTCGGTGAACTACACTTTACGCAACGTCAGGTTCTTACGCCTGAGTTTTCTTAACTATTTTTATTAGACAGGCAGTGTAAGGTCATTCATCATTCTTTACGAAGGTACATTCCTCCTTTTAATTAATAGTTTACAACACATTGGGGTTTTTGTTAATGGAGCTTTGGAGACTTCTATAAAAAAATAAGTATGAAATGTTGGCTGAATTTTCCATTCCCCTAACAGAAAAATGACTTGTATTCACTTAAGCCTTGTTTGAAACTTATAAACAGTTAAAAAAGCAAAAAATTTTCTTTATTATATCTATTATAGATATATATATTTCTGGAGTCAATATTTATTGTGAGGTTTTATTTATAAATTTGTAATATTTAGATAACTATTTACATAAAAATTTACTCCCACCTAAAGCTCCAAATCAAAGGGGAAGATAGGTGGGAGATGGGGTGTATTCTTTATCCTTCTAAAAACACATAGTCATAATAATTTGTCTAAAAAAATGGAAGCTATGGAAAAATACGTTGTCAGTGAAAAAATGTCATTTAATGTTGTAATAAGTGGACCGGAAGCAATCGCCGGATCAATTTTCAGCCGATAGAGAATAAGGGGAATTACTGTTCCGGCCAATGTGCCAATAATCAAGGTTAAAAACAGGGATACACCGACGACAAGCCCAATATAAATGTTTCCTTGCCAAAAATAAGCAATAAAAGAAATAAGAATCCCACAAATGACGCCGATAATGAAGCCAACGATAAATTCCCGTAAAATCAGATGAAAAATCGCCTTTTTATTTAAATCTTGTCCGGCTAAACCACGAACAACGACGGCCAAAGATTGTGTGCCGGTATTCCCGGTCATCCCTGAAATCATCGGCATAAAGAATGCCAATGCAACAACAAGATCCAATGTTTCTTGAAAATAACTGATAATACTACCGGAAAACAATCCGATAATGAGTAATAAAACGAGCCAAGGCAATCTCCGCCAGGCAGCGATGGTTGCTTTTGTATCGAAATCGATGGCTTTCCCTGAAGCGGATAATTTTTCTATATCTTCATTTGCTTCACGGATAATGACGTCTAACATATCATCAAACGTGATGATCCCAAGCAGTACATTATCTTCGTTAACAACGGGAAGAGCGAGAAAGTCATATCTTTCCAAAATTCGTGCTGCTTCTTCCTGGTCGGTATAGTCAGATACCGAAATAACCCGTTCAAACATAATGTCTTCAATTTTATCATTCAAATCGGCAAGAAGGAGATCGCGGTATGAAACTACTCCGACCAGTCTCCGGTTTTCATCGATAACATATAAGTAGTTAATGGTTTCGGCATACTCGGCAAAGTTCTTTAATTTTTCAACAGCCTCCCTGACTGTAAAAGTATTACGGATCCAAACAAATCGGTTCGTCATAAGTCGGCCGGCTGTTTCCTCCGGGTATTTCATAATGTTTTGAACAATTGCCGACTCTTCAAGTTTCATTTCTGCCAAGAGCGATTCGCTTTTCTCGATCGGTAAGTCATGAAGCAAAGAGGCAAGGTCATCGTTATCCATTAAGTTTAAAACCTCGCCCTTTTTATCGATTGTTAATTTATTAAGAATTTCCAATTGTAAATCGGAATCTTCCACTTCTTGGATTACGTCTGCCAGTAGATGGTTGTCCAAGTGGAATAAAAACCGAGTTTTCAATTTATGCGGTAACTCTTTATATAAATTTGCAATATCATAAGGTTGCAATTCATCAATGATGAGCATGAGTTCATTCCGTTTGTTTTCTCGCAATAATTTTACAACGGTTACTAATAGTTGCTCATTTGTCATTAAATGGTTCATGAAAGCTCCCCTCCTTTATTTGCTAATAGGAAAGTAAAAATTTTCCAATTTCTACTTTCCTAACTCATAAGTTCACAAGAAAAGCTACGTGGGAATACATCGCAGCCGAAAAAATTTTATATTTTTTCGGTGAACTACGGCTCTGCTCTCGCCGAAAGGCTCGGACGCTCGAGTTTTCTTTATAGTCAATGGTAAGGCGGAATCATGAGCGTCCATTTTTCCAATATATTTTCTAAAACTATTTTCACATATATATGAAGGCAAAACAAGTTATGTGAAATAATCAAAACACCTTATTAGTATATACAAAAATTTTTTCACAGGGGAAAAAGGAAAATGGAAAAAATATGATAAAATTTGTATGTAAGAAACTTATTTATGTAGAAAACGTAAAATTGAAACCAATCTGGATATATAATCGTAATAAATTTGAAAAGCATTATTAATATCATTCATTATATAATGAGTGGAATATCCATTTTATATAATGACCGACTTTTAGGGAGATGAACAAGGTGGCCAGAAATGATGATTTCAAAGATTTAATTTATATATTAGTAAATACACGAGATCATTATGTCATTTCAAACGGGATTACTTTTCCCGGATTTATTCAATCATTGAAAAAGCCATTAGCAAACTTATTGTTGTTAAAACACAAATATGATGACACGGAATTCCATTTAGATACCCAACTGGATTATATATTAAAGGATCAAGTGGAACAACTAATCCGAAAAGGAGTTCATAAATTTGCTGAATTTTGCTGGGTGGATTTTGATGATGTATTTAGTCTAGATACTATTGAAGGGGAAGAATTGGCGGAATTACTATATTTAGGCCATATGAAAAAACACCTGTCACTCCCATTTTTCCAAAAATTAAACAATCGCTTTGCCTATTTGACGGAAGATGATGGCTGGCTAAATAAAACGTATTATCGCTATTGGACCGACTTTTATGATTGCCTCGGCGGGATTCTGGCCAGCAGGTTAAGTGAAGCGAAATATGATAAATCAATCATTGGTTTTCGTAAAAAAAAGGTATATCCACCAATCGAACGAAATGTGTTACACCAACTGAATTCTGTATTGACGGAAGGTCTAGTCTTTTCGTTTCAACATTTTAGCCAAGAACGCGGTCAAATTGAAATCCCGTTTTGGGTTGTCGGTGATTATTATGATATGGATGAAATGATGGAAAAATATCTAGCTGTGTCAACCGCTGTTGTGCCACATGGAAGTATTGTATTTGACCGAAAACAAAAGGAATGGCAAGTAAACTTAAATAAAAATGGAAATTGAAAGGTTCGATAAATGAGCACCCAAAAGGTTTTTTCACATTAGCTTGACACATTATTTTCTAATTTGAGTGTGTGTTTTTTCGAAAAACAGACTTTTTTGGGTGTTATTCATTCTTCTAAATCATATGATACAAAAAGAATGAACTGCTGAAAAAATACCTTTATTGTTCGTTTATTAGTGGTAAAATATATGGGAAATTAGTTACATGTTGTTATTATTTTGTTTGGAGGCTTATTCATGAAAAAGAAAATCTTCTTATTGTACGGCGGTAAATCAGCCGAGCACGAAGTATCCATACGGACGGCTTTTGCTGTTACCCAAGCATTAAATTTTGAAAAGTATGAGGTTACCCCGATTTATATAACAGAGGCTGGCCAATGGGTGAAACGTGAAGCTTTAGAAAATCCGGTCAAACAAATTGGCGAATTGAGATTGGATAGACAAAAATCGACAACTACCAGTCCGGCTCTTTTTATAGGAGACTCGATAGAAAAAATGGATGAACCGGGAATTATTTTTCCACTATTACACGGACCTAACGGAGAAGACGGAACAGTTCAAGGCTTGCTGGAAGTTTTAAATCTTCCTTATGTTGGGAATGGTGTTTTGGCTTCAGCAGCCGGAATGGATAAAGTCATTATGAAAAACTTGTTTCGTGATGCCGGATTGAATCAAGTTGATTATGTATCCGTTCTTCGTCACGAATGGGAAAATGATGCCGCTGCTTCATATGAAAAGGTTGAAAAAGCTCTTGACTATCCTTGTTTTGTTAAACCGGCCAATTTAGGATCAAGTGTTGGAATCAGCAAGTGTAAAAACCGGGAAGAATTAGCCAAGGCTTTCCAAGAAGCCTTTCAATTTGATCGGAAAATTATCATTGAGCAAGGTGTGGAAGCCCGCGAGATTGAAATCGGTGTATTAGGAAATGATCAACCGATTTGCTCTGTGGCTGGTGAAATTGTTCCAAAAACAGAATTTTATGATTATCGAGCGAAATATGAAGATGATGATACGGCTTTGGTTATCCCGGCAGATGTGTCCGAGGAAATCTATGAAACGATAAAAGAAATGGCCATAGCAGCTTTCAAAGCTTTAGATTGTTCAGGCCTTGTCCGTGCAGACTTTTTTGTTACAAAAGAAGGAAAAGTTTTGATTAATGAAATTAACACGATGCCGGGATTCACTCCGGTCAGCATGTTCCCGTTACTTTGGAAACATTCAGGATTGGACTATCCGGAATTGATTGACCGACTAATCGAACTTGGTTTCGAACGTTATGAAGAGAAACAAAAAATCCGGTACACATTAGACTAAGCAAGTTTTAATGACTTTATTTCAAGGTGTGTTGTTTTCCTTGGAATAAAGTCTTTTAGTGATTTGTCCAAATGTACATTTTTTCGGGGTAGGCTTACTGAGATACTGTCGTTTATAACAAGGGCAAAATTTAACTATTATTTTATTTTTGAAGCAAAATGGGCAGGAAATCGAGGCAAATTGTCAGCCAAACAATTCTAGAAACAACACATGCAGCCCCAAAATTAATTGCAAACGAAATTCACCATTGGAGGTGCTAGGATGATTGAAAAAACAGTCCAACAGTTAGCAAACATGATTCAAGTCCACAATGATATTTCTTCCTTTCAAGATCAAACAGTACAAGGTGTTTCAATCAACTCAAAATCAATCCAACAAGGAAATTTGTTTATCCCGCTAAAAGGGGAAAAACATGATGGGCATGAATTTGTTGAACAAGCAATGAGGCAAGGCGCCGGTGCATCTTTATGGCAGAAAGACGTCCCAAATCCTCCAACCAATCTCCCTATTCTCATCGTTGACGACACGTTAGAAGCTTTGCAACAACTTGCAAGAGTTTACCGGGATGAATTATCTTTAAAAGTTGTCGCGGTAACCGGGAGTAATGGGAAAACAACTACGAAGGATATTCTTGCGGAAGTATTATCGGTAAAATATAAAGTTCAAAAGACGTCTGGAAACTTTAATAACCATATTGGTCTTCCACTTACCATCCTTGGATTACAAAAAGATACAGAAGTTGCCGTATTAGAGATGGGCATGAGTAACTTTGGTGAAATTGATTTTTTGACTAAAATGGCAAAACCGGATGCAGCCATCATTACAAATATCGGGGATGCTCACTTACAGGAACTGGGCTCACGAGAAGGAATCGCAAAAGCAAAATTAGAAATTGTAAACGGCCTGAAATCCGGTGGTTTATTCGTCTACCCGGGTGATGAACCGCTCATTGTCTCCCAACTCATGCATATGGATAAACCATGGAAAATCCAGACATTCGGCAAATCGGCAAAAAATGATTACTATCCGACTAAAATGGAAATGAGCGCAGCCGGTTCTCTCTTTACAATTAATCAATCTAACATCACGTTTAACCTCCCGATTTTAGGGGAGTATAATGTTTTAAATTCCATGGCAGCAATGATTGTCGCCCGGGAATGGGGAGTATCATTTTCTTCCATCAATGAAGGTTTTTCAAAAATCAAGCTCACCCAGATGAGATTAGAGATGATACCTGGCATAAACGGTTGCCAAATTTTAAATGACGCTTATAACGCCAGTCCGACATCGATGAAAGCCGTTATTGACTTAGTAGCGGACCTCCCGGGGTTTGATAAAAAAATCGTCGTTCTTGGTGATATGTTAGAACTGGGGCCGCAAGAACAAGAATTTCATAAAGAAGTAGGTCGCCATATTCGCCCGGAAAAGATCAATTACGTTTACACATATGGGGAATTAGGAAAACATATTGCAGTCGGCGCAAAGGAAAAATTTGACACAAACAGGTGTTTTTCCTTTACCGATAAAACAGCATTAATTGAACATTTGAAACCTAAGTTAGACAGTCAAACAATCGTTTTGGTAAAAGCTTCAAGAGGGATGAGACTGGAAGAGGTTGTCGAAGGGATTAAGTTGTAAAGCACAATAGTTGGTCTCTGTTGTAATTGAAATCCCTAATTCTGACAGGATAACTCCGGCCCCAGCTTTTTGGCCATTGTTAATTGAAAAATTCTGTATGAGCTTTTTCCAGATCTCGGCAATAATATTTATTTTTTGGTAATCCCTAAACAGTGGTCAAACCGTTACGAAGGTCGTCCCTTGAAAAATGCATGAAACCCGCACTTTAGGGAAATTTAAAGAACAACCTCCCTAATTCTTTCAACTCGCTTGTAAAAAAATGGCATCTTACTGGGAGGAGTTTTCCTTAAAGGGTGGTGTGCCATGAATGGATTGTTATGTATTCACGGTTTTACCGGTTCACCAAGAGAAATTGAACCACTCGTCTCATTTTTAAATAATCAAACGAATTGGTTGATACGTACCCCGGTTTTACCCGGTCATGGAGATGAACTGAAACTTAAAGGGATCCGCTATAGTGACTGGATTCGTCATGCTGAAGAAGAACTCGTTAAATTGATGGAACAATGTGATACAATATATATATGTGGTTTCTCCATGGGCGGTCTCATAGGGAGTTGGTTAGCTACTCAATATCCTGTGAAAAAAATGGTTTTATTAAGTGCAGCGGCTTATTATATGAATCCAAGAAATTTTTTATTAGAAATGCAAAATATGATTTCAGAGTGCCTGACAAATTCATTCCGTCACAGTACAATTTTTCAAAAATATAAAAGAAAGTTTACTTCCACACCTTTAAAAGCGTATTTGGAATTTCGTAAACTTGTCAACACCATCCGGCCAATTTTTTCAAAAGTAAATGTACCGACATTGATTGTCCAAGGAAAAATGGATCCAATTGTACCTTTGAAAAGTGCATATTTTCTGTATGAGTCAATAAATACACCGGAAAAAAAGCTGCTCTTACTTGAAGAGGCTAATCACCATATTTGCTATTGCCAAGAACAGCAGCGAGTGTTTCAGGAAATTTTCACCTTCTTGAATGAAGAGGATACTTGTAAAAAAATTGCAATGACAGCTAATTAATGGTAATATAAATGAACCAAAATGGAGAAAATCATAGTGTAAAGTACATTACTCTCAAAAAGGTGTGAGAGTATTTTTTCTGTAAATTAAAGGAGTATGAAAGCATTGGGAAAATTTGAAAATTTAAATTTAAGTTCTACTACATTAAAGTCACTGAAGCGAATTGGTTTTGAGGAAACGACGCCGATTCAGGAACAAACAATTCCGTTAAGCATGCAAGGAAAAGATATCATTGGACAAGCGCAAACAGGTACGGGGAAAACGGCCGCCTTTGGAATCCCTTTGATTGAAAAAATCAATACCAGAAATAAAAATATCCAAAGTTTAGTCATTGCCCCAACCCGAGAATTGGCTATTCAAGTTTCAGAAGAATTGTTTAAACTTGGTTATGAAAAGCATGTCCAAGTATTGTCAGTTTTCGGTGGTCAAGATATTTCAAGACAAATTCGTGCCTTAAAGAAGAAACCGGCTATTATTGTCGGTACACCCGGAAGACTGCTGGATCATATTCACCGGAAAACCATTAAGCTTCAAGATATTCATACGGTTGTCCTCGATGAAGCTGATGAAATGTTGAATATGGGATTTATTGAAGATATTGAGAAAATTTTAGAAAGTGTTCCTGAAGAAAGGCAAACATTATTATTTTCGGCAACTATGCCTGAGCGAATTCGTCAGATTGCTATTAAGTTTATGAAAGATCCGGAAACAGTTCGGATTAAAGCAAAAGAAATGACGGTTCCACAAATTGATCAATTTTTTGTTAAAGTGGAGGAAAAAGACAAATTTGACGCGTTAACTCGGTTGCTTGATTACCAATCACCGGATTTGGCGATCGTTTTTGGCAGGACAAAAAGGCGCGTCGATGAAGTGGCAGAGGCCCTTTCCATCAGAGGTTATACGGCTGAAGGCATTCACGGCGACTTATCGCAAGCAAAACGCCTTTCTGTTCTTCGTAAATTTAAAGAAGGATCGATCGATGTTTTGGTTGCCACCGATGTTGCTGCACGCGGGTTGGATATTTCAGGTGTTACTCATGTATATAATTTTGATATACCTCAAGATCCAGAAAGCTATGTTCACCGAATCGGACGGACTGGTCGTGCCGGAAAGACTGGGATGGCAATCACTTTTGTAGCACCGCGTGAAATGGGATATTTACGGACAGTGGAAGAAACCACGAAAAGACGGATGAAACGGATGCAGGTCCCGTCCATTGCAGAAGCGATTGAAGGTCAACAACGTTTAACCATTGATAAGATTCATAATACGATCGATGAGAATGACCTTTCCCTTTACCGGAAAGCAGCTGAAGAATTATTGACGCAGCATGACGCACTTACGATTGTATCGGCCGCTCTCAAATTATTAACAAAAGAACCTGCTACAACGCCGGTGAAAATTTCCTACGAAGCTCCGTTACCGGTAAAACGAGACAAAAATAATTTTTCTAAAAAAGTTGGCAGAGGCTCAAGAGAAATGCCGAGAAGACAACGGTCACATAATCGCAGCTATAAAAAAAGCTAGTATCCGGTAATTCCCGAAACCTTGAATATTATATTCTTTAAATAGCGTCAGATCGGCTCTGGACGCTATTTTCATTTTATGATTAGCACACAAAAAGGTTTTTGCGAAAAATTTTCTCATTAGGTATTATGTACGATACAAATTGAACTTGGGCGAAATTTTTATAAAATTTTTGCGTGTTAATCATTTAATGGATGAAATGAGAACACTTGTGACTTCTGTCATGAGATGAATCGGCTTCGAAGAGTACGGCAAAAATGTTGCGGATTAACATATGTTCAAGGATTTGTGACTGAATTTTTCAACATATACAATTATAGTAAAATAGTAGTAACTTTTTACCGATATTAACGTATAAAGGTAGGAAAACTTTTAAGGAGGATAAAACATGTTAGGGGAACCGGCAAAACATATTTCTGAACGGGCATTAACTGTTTGGAAAATCCGCGGAATCATTACCTCTGGTTTATCGTTATTAATTTATGTGACTATTAGTGTTGTTATTTTTATTTTCCATTGGCCGAAGTGGATTATTATACCATTAGTTTTATTATGGATTGTTGAAACATATTTCATCATCTTTTTCAATCCAAAAATTCGCTGGAAAATCTGGCGTTATGAAGTAAGAGAACAAGAAATTGAAATTCAGCACGGTTTATGGATTGTTACGAAAACATTAGTTCCGATGATTCGTGTTCAACATGTCGATACGACTCAAGGCCCATTATTAAAAAAGTACCATTTAGCTTCCGTCAAAATATCGACCGCAGCAACTGTTCATGAAATTCCTGCCTTAGAAGATGTGGAAGCGGAAGAATTAAGGCATGTCATTTCCAACTTAGCAAGGGTGGCGGATGAAGATGTTTGAGAAGAAACGAATGCACCCGATTTCGGTTATATTATTCATTATTAAAAATATAAAAGATGCAGTTCTCCCCATCATTTTCATGTTTATTTTGGGTGGAAGCGGTGAGGACGCTTCAACACTCGATTTATTATTTCGTTTCGGGATTCCGTCGGTGATCATTTTTTTTACAATCATTAGTGGAATTATTAATTGGTTCCGTTTCACTTACTGGATTGAAGATGAAGAGTTAAGAATAGAACACGGTTTGTTTGTTAGGAAAAAGCGATATATTCCTTTTGAGCGGATTCAAAGTATTTCGGTGACAGAAGGTTTATTGCAGCAGATCTTTGGTTTGGCAAAAATTACGGTTGAAACAGCAGGAGGCGCCCTGGATGAATCGGAAGCCCAATTAATTGCCATCAAAAAAGAGGAAGCGGAAAATATCCAGTCATACATAAAAAAATCAAAGAAAAAACAAAGTATACCAACGGAAGCTTCCGGTGAACAGATGGCGACAATAGCTGTAGATACTTCTATTTCTGATGAGGAACCTGTAGACATTATTTATCAAGCGAGTATGAAAAATATTTTTTTATTGGCAATAACAAGCGGTGGTGCTATTGGTGTAATTACTGCGGTCATTGCATTTTTCTCACAATTTGATGAATTGATACCTTATGAAAAATTTTACACAGAGGCACAACTATTTATTGCAAGCAGTATTTCACTCTTTATTATTCTGTCATTATTCATTATCGTGTTTGCCTATTTGATTGCCATTGTACAAACCATGTTGAAGTATTACGATTACAAGGTAGAAAAAACCGAGAAAAATTTAATCATTTCCCACGGATTGTTGGAAAAGCGAAAAATAACCGTTCCCATTCACCGGATTCAAGGTATGGAAATTATTGAAAATCCTTTGCGACGTCTTTTCGGATATGTAACTTTCCAAGTAATAAATGAGGGCGGGACGGATATGGAGGAACCGGGGAAAGTGATCATTTGTCCGTTAATAAAAAAACAGGAAATTACTGCCATTGTAAAAAGCTGTTTGCCGGATTATCAAGTAGACGTTGAATTAGGAACCTTACCGGACCGTGCGAAAATTCGATATATGTTGCGACCGGCTTATGTTATTTCTATCCCTGTTATTATCGGAGGATATTTTTTACGTCCGTTTGGATGGTTGTTATTGGTGCTCATTCCGTTATCCATGATCTTCGGCTATCAAAGTTACCGGGGAGCCGGATGGAATATGAGCGGGCATCAGTTGACACTTCGCAGCAGATGGATTCAAACAAGGACGTTTTATACGTTTAAAAACCGAATCCAATCATTAGAGATTTCCAAAAACTGGTTTCAACGGCGAAAGAGTCTAGGAACCATCTATTCACACGTCATGTCAGGTAGCGGTCGTGTGGCTGATTTAGACGAGTCTGTTGCCAAAGCAATCTATCAATGGTATTCCCGTACAGAAAAATATGAAGTGGAATAAGATAAGTGCAGGGCGACTTGGCAACAAAACTTTTATTTTCTTTTACTTTGAAGAAAAGGGCTCATTAAGCAAATTGGGCCCTTTTTACATATTATAGTGCATAAAAAGTACCCTCGAATATCTACCTCAGCTACCTATACTACTTTCTAACATGAAGATAAACTCTATACCCGCAATATGAAACAAGCTGCAAAGGTAATGGAATCCGCACTGAAGATGTACAATTTTGTTCACGAGCTATTTTCTATACGGATGTTTAAGAAATTAAATCGTTTTTCTTATAATAAGAAAACCACAAAGACATCCCCACAAAAACCCGCCGAGATGTGCATATATATTTGTATTTTTTTCCATAAATGTAAATAAGAGTGCCAGAATAATTATCACCAGTAAACTGTTTTTCAATTGATAAGGTAATTTATTCAAATAGATTAACACAGCAAAAACACCTAATAATCCGAAAACTGCCCCGCTTGCCCCGACATGAATAAAAGTAAGGGGTGCGAAAATATATGTAAATACATTGGCAAAAATTCCTGAACTCAAGTACACCAACAGAAAAGTTGATTTTTTTGTCCGTTCTTCAAGAAGTGAACCGATAATAACTAAGGAAATGCAATTGAACAACAAATGGTTAAAGTTACTGTGGATAAAAATCGGTGTAACCAGCCTCCACCATTCACCATTTGCAATTAGGATATTAACACCAATCATTTTCTCTGCTATCCAGCGGTTCGGAAAAATTGGCAAAGTAATGAATAGGAAAAATAAAATGTTTATACCAACTAATATAAAGATGACCGGATGTGTTCGAATAAAATTTTTCAATCCCCTACTTTGATACATGTTTGCACCTCACCATACCATTTGCTTTTTTACCTATACTTGTACATTATGTATATGAAAGAATGTGAAAAATAGAAGGTGGTCAAGTGATAAAAGGGATAGGAATTGATATTGTAGAAATTACCCGAATAAAAAAAGTTTATGAACATAATGAGCGGATTAAAGAGCGGGTTTTGACAAATAAAGAACTACAAATCTTTGAACAATTATCTCCAAAACGAAAAATCGAATTTTTAGCAGGGCGTTTTGCCGCAAAAGAAGCCTTTTCAAAAGCATACGGTACGGGAATTGGAAAGGATTTATCTTTTCATGACATTGAGATTGAGACAGATGTCAGGGGCAAACCTTATCTCGTTAATCCGATTGATTTGCGTGTCCATTTGTCAATTAGTCATAGCGACAACTATGCAATAGCTCAAGTGATCATTGAGGAAGAAGATTAAATTTTATTGCTTATTCGTTAATAGTTACAAGCTTCCGGCAACAAAGTGAATTCGAGTAGAATTTTCGGAATCAAGTAAAAGCCTATTAAGAGGTCCAAGCTGACACCTGACACCTGACACAATTCCGGTTGAGTTAGATTTAAAAGTGAAAGTGCCGGGTACACTTTGAGAGGGACAATTCCCGATGAATTATATTCAATATGAAACGTGTCGGGTTCCCTTTGATATCCATTTTAAGGCAAAAAACATCCTTTTTGGCACGGGCCTCAATCTCGTCACCATTTTTCGGTGAGATATGGTCTTTTTTGGCGACGAGACTCAATCTCGTCACCGTTTTTCGGTGGGAAAAGCATGTTTTTGGCGACGAAACTCATTCTCGTCACCATTTTTCGGTGAGATATGACCATTTTTGGCGACGAGATCTGTTCTCGTCACCATTTTGAGGTGAGAAATGCTTGTTTTTGGCGACGAGACTTGTTTTCGTCACCATTTTTCGGTGAGAAACGCTTGTTTTTGACGATGAGCCTTGTTTTCGTCGCCACTTTTGGTTGAGAAACGCTTGTTTTTGACGACGAGACTCGTTTTCGTCACCATTTTTCGGTGAGAAACGCTCTTTTTTGACGACGAGATCTGTTCTCGTCACCATTTTTGAGTGAGAAACGCTTGTTTTTGGCGACGAAACTCATTCTCGTCACCATTTTGAGGTGAGAAATGCTTGTTTTTGGCGACGAGCCTCGTTTTCGTCACCACTTTTGGTTGAGAAAAGCTTGTTTTTGACGACGAGCCTCGTTTTCGTCGCCACTTTTGGTTGAGAAAAGCCTCTTTTTGACGACGAGATCTGTTTTCGTCACCATTTTTCGGTGAGAAACGCTCTTTTTTGGCGACGAGCCTCGTTTTCGTCGCCACTTTTGGTTGAGAAACGCTTGTTTTTGACGACGAGACTCGTTTTCGTCGCCACTTTTGGTTGAGAAAAGCTTGTTTTTGACGACGAGACTCGTTTTCGTCGCCACTTTTGGTTGAGAAAAGCT
>NZ_JAJCHL010000229.1:0-467 GCF_020554505.1 Caldibacillus sp. 210928-DFI.2.18 | reverse complement strand
AGAGCAATCGGCTGTTAACCGATCGGTCGTAGGTTCGAATCCTACCTGCGGAGCCTTGCTTCCATAGCTCAGCAGGTAGAGCACTTCCATGGTAAGGAAGAGGTCATCGGTTCGAGCCCGATTGGAAGCTTTTTAATAGTGTAAATTAAATGCGGTTTCGGTATTTATTCGAAACCGTTTGTTTTTATAGCTTGATATGGGTATCTTTAACATGTTTCAAAAAAGTGTATAAAAACCTACCTTTTAAATGCTACCTTCGTCCTAATGCCTTCAAAATATTAGTTCTGTGAGACAGATTACCATTTAGGGGATAAAATAAAAATCAGAAAATAAAAACTTACTATCTTCCCTTTACAATCATGCGCATTCTTTATATAATAATAAGCGTCAACTTGCGTGAGTAATTTATTGTGGCCCCTTGGTCAAGCGGTTAAGACACCGCCCTTTCACGGCGGTAACACGGGTTC
>NZ_JAJCHL010000228.1:0-478 GCF_020554505.1 Caldibacillus sp. 210928-DFI.2.18 | reverse complement strand
GAAAATTCCTTTAAAAAATAAAAAATGTAAAAAATTTACGTGCGGAATATGCGATATAAATCTTGCAAGTTAATTTTATTTTCTTTGTTTCTTGGACATCGCCTGATTATTTTTTTGACTGCTTCCCAATCATAAATTGTCTGCAGTTCTTTTAAACGTTTCCTGCTCAATCCAAGTTCATAACAGCTTGCTTTATAAGTTTCTTCATCAACTCGATTGTTATAGTCTAACACAATTAATAAATTTTCAATGGATTTTTGGACATCGGATTCTGCGTGACTAAACACTTCTTTGACTTTTTCCCGTAAAGATTTGTTTGCATATTCATCGGATAATTTATACAAAGAATCCCCTATTCCCGAAGTCATTTGAATCCCTAACGATGCAGTAGCACCGGCACCTAGAAAAATCACAGTCTCCGGCCATTGAACTACCACTAGGCTAAAGCCGTAGTGGATTCCTAAGTACAGAGTTCTAC
>NZ_JAJCHL010000227.1:0-487 GCF_020554505.1 Caldibacillus sp. 210928-DFI.2.18 | reverse complement strand
GTAAGCCCCCATTCAAACAACGCATATAAATCAACAGCACCTCTTGTTAAAATTGACATATCAATCAAAGGAGGTGCTTTTCATATGCCAGAACAAAAATTAACAATTGTCCCCGTAACATTACATTCCGATACAGAAAATATTTCGAACATAAAACCAACTGTTTCCTCTTCAAATTCAACTTGTACGATTAAGTTTGGAAAAGTTGAAATCTCCTTTTTCAACGGTATAGATGAGCACATCATTCAAACGATCATGAGGGAGTTGAAAGATTTATGAGACACGATTATTCGAGTGTAAAAAATATCTATATCATTTGTGGAAAAACGGATATGAGAAAAGGAATAGATGGATTAGCAACACTCATTCAAGATTCCTTTGAACTGGATCCTTATGGTGATTCCATTTTCTTATTTTCTGGATGGAGTAAAGATCGTTATAAATGTTTATATTTTGACGGTGACGGCTTCGCCATGCTTTATAAGCG
>NZ_JAJCHL010000226.1:0-498 GCF_020554505.1 Caldibacillus sp. 210928-DFI.2.18 | reverse complement strand
TACCTTCCTTTTTCCATCTCTCAAGTAACTCACCAAAGGTAATAATTTCTTTTGTCTTTTCCGCTTGAGCCATGTCCATACCCTCCTTATTAAAAATTTGGTAAACCTCTTGGATATACTGCTCATTTAATTCATGAGGTAAGTATAGAATATTGTCAACAAACTTCAATAACTTAATCCCAATAACTGATTCGTCAAATGGATATCTTTCCTTTATTATTTCTGTGAGTTTTAATTTGTATGTGTACCGTTCTTCGGGGTTTGTTCTTGTTTTTGCTTGGTACTGGCCGGCTAAGAGAGCAAGAGCAAATGGATTATTCGACTTTAATAGTTGAATTTCCGAGAAGTCGAATAAATGGTGAACCTGAAATCGAAATAGAATGCTTGTCCCGTAAAACTGATGATGAAATTTAGAAAGTTGTCTGTATAAAGGATGTGTGACAAGGACAATTGAAAAAATATTTTTCCTATCTTTATCGAAAATCTTGTAGTATGTTT
>NZ_JAJCHL010000225.1:0-515 GCF_020554505.1 Caldibacillus sp. 210928-DFI.2.18 | reverse complement strand
ATAAAGTTCATTCAAAAATTAGGATGAATTTTACTTAAGACGTGCGAAATGTGGGTTTATAAATTATCCTATACTTTTGAAAAGCAAACCTCAATAACCACCGTACACTGGGTTTCAACAGTCTTCCCTAGTTCATCAATAAAATACCAATTTTCAACACTCCATCCCTGAGTTCATCAATTCCCCTTATTTAAAGAAAATGGAAAAGTCACAAACTGATTTAGCAGTTTGTGCCCTTGTTCTTTTCACTAATGTGCTCATTAGGTAAGTTTTTACAATTTAAATTGGTTGACTATCTCTTGTAACTCCTCAGCAATTGCTGTTAGGGATGCAGCAGAATGAGCAACTTCTTCCATAGATGCTAGTTGTTCCTCCGTCGATGCAGAAACGGTTTGAGCTTCAGATGTCGTTGCTTCTGCAGTTGATGTGACTTGTTGGAATGTTTGATTGAACTACTCCGACCTACGCTGACGCTTAGAGGTAGGAGATTCCTACGCTGTCACTCCTATCGGAGT
>NZ_JAJCHL010000224.1:0-515 GCF_020554505.1 Caldibacillus sp. 210928-DFI.2.18 | reverse complement strand
GGCTCACTCAGCGATAAAAAAGACGCAGCTATTTACCAAATTCAAGCTTTTGAAAGACAAATCAAAGACCTTCCTTACCGGTTTCTTGTTGTCCACTCAAACATTTTAGATCAACGAAAAGAGAAAACCCTAAATCGGGCGATCGAAAAGGAAGAAACAAAATTAAAAAAAGAGATAGAAAAACTGAGTAAAGTTCCCTTTCATTGTAAAGAAGACGCACTTGAGGCAATACAAGCTTTCAAGAAAAAACAAAAGACCTCCTATTTCTGTTATGAACTAAATGTCCAGATGAGTGATCAACCTGTCAAACGAAAAAAGAGGGGCAGACCCAAAAAAGGCGAACAGACAAAGCGAGAACAAGTCTATCAGATTCAACTGGAATCGTTTAAAAAAGATCGTGATTTTATCGAAAAAAAGAAGAAAAAACTTAGCACGTTTGTTCTAATCACGAATAAATTAGACGAGGAGACACTATCCAATCAAGAAGTTCTGAAAATTTATAAAGGACAGTCGGC
>NZ_JAJCHL010000223.1:0-516 GCF_020554505.1 Caldibacillus sp. 210928-DFI.2.18 | reverse complement strand
TCCTTTTTCAAATCCTTCTTCCCTCACAGTTTTAAAATATTCAGCAAGTGTAGGTGCTTCTTTAATTTTTTCAGAATACAGCATATGTTTTGCCTCCTTTTCAATGTTAATCGATAAGTCTTTCGTTAATTGTTTTGTCAGCTCATGAGGAAGATACAGTAAATAGTCAATGAAGTAGAAAAGAGCTTCCGCATAATCAGGTTTAAGATTTGGGTCGGTTAAAATGAATGCTTGCCTCTATCTCCTTCACTTCATCAAGACTCAGCTTCACTATTTTTGCCACTTTTTCAACTGAAAAACCTTCCCGCAATAGCTCAGTAGCTAAATTCCTTTTTTCTTCCATTTTCCCTTTTTCGATTCCCTTTTCCATTCCAATTTCAAATCCTTCTTCCCTCACAGTTTTCAGATATTCTGCAAATGTAGGTGCCTCTTTAAGTTTTTCAGAATACAGCATATGTTTAGCCTCCTTTTCAATGTTAATCGATAAGTCTTTCGTTAATTGTTTTGTCAGCTCAT
>NZ_JAJCHL010000222.1:0-541 GCF_020554505.1 Caldibacillus sp. 210928-DFI.2.18 | reverse complement strand
GTGAACTACCCTCCACTTACCACCCTTGCGGGTCGCTTGAAGTGGGGGCTTCTCGGGTAATCCTATCTAACGATAAGAAATTGACCGAGCTTACCCTCTCGTTCCGAAAGTTATTATTCTTTATGCTAATATGCGTAATCCTTCATTTTTGATATTGATTGCTGAATTGTGATCACGATCTAATACAAAACCGCAAGAACATTCATATACACGTTTAGATAATGGCATTTCTTTTTCCTTGCCACAACAAGAACATTTCTTAGTAGAAGGGAACCACTTATCGATTTTTACAAGTTGTTTCCCTTGTTCTTTTAGCTTGTATTCTAAGAAAGTAGTGAACATACCCCAGCCATTATCATGAACACTTTTTCCAAAATTGAGGGCTTGAGACATTCCTTTCATGTCTAAGTCCTCAATGATAACTGCGTCATAGGTTGATGCTAATTCTTTTGATTTATGGTGAAGAAAATTTTTGCGTTGATTGGCAATTTTCTCTTGTAACTTTGCTACTTTCAAACGTTGTTTTTCCCAACGTGCAGAA
>NZ_JAJCHL010000221.1:0-549 GCF_020554505.1 Caldibacillus sp. 210928-DFI.2.18 | reverse complement strand
ACCTTCCTAGCTATATCAAGGCTTATTTGCCAATTTCAGTCTGCGAAAGTTGAGATATTATTATTGGGCTATTAACTATTTTTGCACCTAATATTATTACAGGGCGTTTTTATGACGAAGCTAAAATCTTAGGGAGTTTACTGGTGGGGGAATTTATTATTCGAACAGTGTCATTAATAATTGGTTTACTAATTATTAATGACGGAATAAAGACTTATTTTAAATAAAGAGATTTGTTATAGCCATTCGGTAGAACCTATTGATTTGGAGAAAACGACAAACACGCTTTTACACAACAACACACCTCTAAGCAAAAATGTGGAGAAGGTACTTTATCATGAGTACCTTCGTTTTTCATTTCAAAATATGACGGTTGCCTTTGCTGGAAATTGATACATTAGCGTATAAAAAAAGACGAGTAGACGGATAGAAATAAACCGTCCACTTACTCGTCCAAGATCTCCCTTTTTTATTATCAATTCAACTCACTCTTCAATTCCAAAACCTCAGATTCCGTTAACTCTGTCATCTTAACGATAAAGTTAATAT
>NZ_JAJCHL010000220.1:0-550 GCF_020554505.1 Caldibacillus sp. 210928-DFI.2.18 | reverse complement strand
TCTATGAGACAGTTTCGCTTTAATTTTTGATAGTTTTGTCTCATACAATGCGATTCCGACAATCCTATGGGACAGTTTCGCTTACTTTTCCACTTGTTTTGTCCCATAGAGCCCGTCTATGAGACAGTTTCGCTTTAATTTTTGATAGTTTTGTCCCATACAATGCGATTCCGACAATCCTATGGGACAGTTTCGCTTACTTTTCGACTTGTTTTGTCCCATAGAGCCCGTCTATGAGACAGTTTCACTTTAATTTTTGATAGTTTTGTCCCATACAGTGTGGTCCCAACAATCCTATGGGACAGTTTGGCTTTGTTTTCCACTTGTTTTGTCCCATAGAGCCCGTCTATGAGACAGTTCTGCTTCAATTTTTGATAGTTTTGTCCCATAGTGTGCGATTCCGACAATCCTATGGGACAGTTTCGCTTACTTTTCCACTTGTTTTGTCCCATAGAGCCCGTCTATGAGACAGTTTCGCTTTAATTTTTGATAGTTTTGTCCCATACAATGCGATTCCGACAATCCTATGGGACAGTTTCGCTTACTTTTC
>NZ_JAJCHL010000022.1:0-43934 GCF_020554505.1 Caldibacillus sp. 210928-DFI.2.18 | reverse complement strand
GCAAGCGAAAATGTATTTTCGCTGACTACGGCTCTTTGGTTGCCTAAAGGCTCGGACGCCCGAGTTTTCTTTAAATATAGAAACCAACAGTCGCGTGTTTGAACCGTTTTATACGGGAGAAAATGGTCGGAAATTTAGAGAATCAACAGGAATGGGACTATATTTAACGAAGGAGGCCGCCGAGTACCTTGGTCACCGTATCGAACTCGACTCAAAGGTTGGAGAAGGCTCGACATTTCGAATTATTTTTAGTGTGACCCAAAACCTTACAACCGTGTAAGGAAACTGAAAGAAAAATCGATTTTTTGAAAGATGAAAAGCAGGTATACTAATCACAAGTTAAGGGATTTAAATTGAAAGGAGAACTTGTGATGCTGGATGTCAAACAAGTAAGTAAAATTTATGAAGGGAATATTGCCTATCGTGCTTTAACAGATATCAATTTAAAAATAGATGAAGGGGAATTTGTTGGCATTATGGGTCCAGCCGGAAGTTTCCTTTACTTCCGCTTGTATATGGATCTAGATGAAGATAAGCAAAAATTCTCATCGATTGCCAAAATGGGTCTAACAGTGAAGGAGCTTAAGAAGGTCTTAACCAGACAAACAGCTATTCTCTTTTTCGCTCCCATTATCGTTGCCCTTATTCATGGAGCGGTTGCGTTAACGGCATTATCCAATCTATTTGAGTTTAATATATTTAAGGAATCCGTAATGGTATTAGGTGTATTCTTGATTATTCAAATAATCTACTTTTTCATTGTCCGCTTTTTCTATACAAAGCAGATTCAGGCTGTTATTTAAATAATACTGGGCACATAGGATATTAAGGTGATTCTGTGTGCTTTTTTTGCAAAGACATCAGCAAAAGGCGGTGAGTAACATACTTGACTCAAAACATCCCTGCAACTATTCAATTAGAAAATCAACATTAAGTTAACGAAAGTTTATTAAACATAAAATTTACATAAACCTCTTTATTAATCAAAGTCTGTTCCTCTGATGTTTATATTTTGACGCAAAGTTCAATAGATTTTCCCCCAAGTTTTCCTATATTTTCAACAATACAATTTCTATTTTTCATGTTAATCTATTAACATAAAATAGATTAGTAGGTGAGAAAATGAACAAGGTGGAACAACTGACAAGTAAGTTGCAAGATTATAAAAATTATTCTGTTGTGTTAACGGCCATCAGTACATTTTTATATATCGGCTTATTTTTAAAAGGCGGACAACTGTCAAACACAAATCAATATATCGTCATTGCCGCAATGACAATAAGTCTTATTTCTGCATTACTCTTCTTCGGTATGGCGTTAGCATGTAAAAAGAAATTAAATGATACAGATGATGATTAACCTTTTCCTCCCCGCTTTTGCTTAACGTGGGGAATCCTTTCCTTTTATCCCACCTTAAGATTTTTGAGTTTACAAAAAAGATAGGTGGGGGATGAAGAAAACCCCACTGATGGAAGTTTCATTGGGTGGTTTGGTTTTTGCAAAGACTGCTATTTAAAAAATCGGAATATCAAGTAATTTAGCGGGACATACACTTTTTTGGGATTTCCAACATAGGTATAACTTATAGGCATTGGAAATTTCATTGGAGGTGGATACATGCCAGGAATTTTTTCTGCACTGGCCGTCCTGTTTAAAGAACTTGTGTTTTTTGTCTCATATGTGAAAAATAATGCCTTTCCGCAACCTTTATCACCTGCCCAAGAACGGAAATATTTAAAATTGATGGCAGAAGGGGATATGGAAGCAAGAAATATTTTGATCGAACATAATTTAAGGCTTGTCGCACATATAGTAAAAAAATTTGAGAATACCGGCGAGGATCAAGAGGACCTCATCTCAATCGGTACAATCGGTCTAATCAAAGCGATTGAAAGCTTCTCAGAAGGAAAAGGAACGAAATTAGCTACATATGCAGCCAGATGCATTGAAAACGAAATACTCATGCACTTAAGGGCGTTAAAAAAGACAAAAAAGGACGTCTCTTTACATGATCCAATCGGCCGGGATAAAGAAGGGAATGAAATTAGTTTAATTGATGTATTGAAATCCGATTCCGAAGATGTTATTGATACCATTCAGTTGAATATGGAATTAGAAAAGGTAAAGGAATATATCAGCATTCTTGATGAGCGCGAAAAAGAAGTGATTATCGGCCGATTTGGGCTTGGTATGGAAAAGGAAAAAACGCAAAGAGAGTTAGCAAAAGACTTGGGGATTTCGCGCAGTTATGTTTCCCGAATTGAAAAACGTGCTTTAATGAAAATGTTTCATGAGTATTACCGGGCAGAAAAGGAAAAAAGGCAATCCTAAGCTGTTGCCGCCTGAAATTAAAACAGGAATGAAAAAATAAGGGCTGCCATCGATTGAATTTCTTCCGGAAAAAGGATGCGGAAGAAAACATTCGATGAACGGTCCTTTTTGTACGTTTTTATAAATTTCCGGGAAAGATGTAAATTCTATGTAGCGGGAAATTTTAAGTTTCAAATTTAAGTACTTAAGAAAAGCTACGAAGCGATACTCCGCAGCCAAAATTTTTTTGACGAACAACACATTGTGATTCGGTTAAACGATCAAATCAAAAAGTTTCGGAATCATATTTTTTTTACCTTTAACGTACTTATCATTAAAAAAGAAAGAATGATCATTAAATATAAATAAATGATGGCCGGGATAAATTGGATGCCAAGATAGCTGAATGTCAGAATACATCCGGCAGCCGTAATTGGCAACCCACTAAAATAACAGTTATTTTCGGTAATATTAAATCTGGCAAGTCGAAATGCCCCGCAACCGATGAAAAAGACGGTGATAAAAATTCCCGCGCTGGAAAAATAATGAATAATTCCTTGATATAATAAAAGTGCGGGTGCAACGCCAAATGATATAATATCACTCATGGAGTCTAATTGTTTACCAAGCTCAGATTCTATTTTTAGCTTACGAGCAACCATTCCGTCAAATCGGTCCAGTAGGGCAGCCGAAAAAATCAAGAATAAACTATAATTAAGTTCACCTTGTATTGTAAAAATAATCGAGAAACCGCCTAAAAATAAATTACTTAGAGTCATCATATTGGCCAATTGTGATTTAATCTTCTTCAGAGTGACATCAATGATTTGAAATTTAAAAAACAAGTAAATCCATCCTCTCTAAAAATTATATTGGTAGAGATTCTTTTCTATATTATTATATTTTATGAAAGATGTTTAGGAAAGCGAATCTTTTGGGAGGTATTCCATGCGAAAAATTATTTATCAAAAATGTATTGAATTGACCAATCGGGCCTGGTTATCCAACTTGATCCGACAATTTACCAGGTCTAAAATTAGTAAAATCATCATCCCTTTCTTTGTCAAGATTTATAAAATTGATATGAGTGAGTTCGAATATCCTTACAATGAATATACGACATTACATGAGCTTTTTATTCGTAAATTAAAAAAAGGGACAAGATTGATTGATTCAAATATAAATACGGTCATAAGTCCGGTTGATGCTACTATTGAGTCGATAGGTTCAATTGAGCCGTCAACGGATATTAAAGTTAAGGGGAAGATGTATTCCTTGAAGGAAATGCTTGGCAACGATGAAAAAGCAGTACAATACCGAGACGGATATTTTATTGTTTTATATTTAAGTCCAAAACATTACCATCGCATACATAGTCCGGTTAATGGAAAAGTAATCAGTCGCTGGGAGTTAGGGGATCGTTCGTATCCTGTTAACCGTTTGGGGCTTGAATATGGAAAAAACCCTTTGGCAAAAAATTACCGCTCCATTTCAGAGATTAATCACAAAACCGGAAAAATGGCCCTTGTGAAAGTCGGAGCGATGTTTGTAAATTCCATTGAATATACGAATGGCAGTATGAATCTAAAGAAAGGAGAAGAGATTGCATATTTTTCATTCGGCTCCACTGTCGTCCTTTTATTTGAAAAGGATACATTTCTAATTGATGAGAGGATATCGGTTCCACATCCGGTAAAAATGGGAGAGGTAATTGGACATTTAGTTAAAAAATAAGGTTCCTCACTATTATACACAAGCAGTGAGGAACAATATGATCAGGAAATTTACATAGGATGGATTTCACTTTGAATTTACGAGCTGCCTAAAGACTTGGACGTCTGAGTTTTCTTTATTTTATTCAAAAGTGATCGACGCTCCAATTCTTTCTCAATGAGGTGGATGAACTCGGGTGAAAGTTGAAGTTCCAGTGCTTTATAATATGATTCGATTAAAAGTTGATCAGATAAATTTTCCATTTTTTCGGTATTCACCGTTCACCTCCAAAATTCATATAATCGGGGAAATCATCATATACTAAAAGATTGGACTTTCATAAAAGTTAATACAACTTTATCAAAAATTTTATTAGAGAACAAGCGTTCCAGTTATCCACATTCAAAGTGGATAAGCTGTGATTAACTTGTTAATAAAACTTTAAAATATAAGAATTGACAAGCTGAAAAATGTGTATAAACTTATCCACAGCTGTTGACAAAAGTAGAAATATGTCGAAATATTTTTTTAAATTGTCAAATAATAATGAAACTTGTCGAATAGAGGGATAGCGGTTTTTCCAATAAAAAATATATCTTAACTTGCAAAAAAACCGTAAAGAAAATATGATTAGTAGTATGTTTAATCCTTTTGTCCCGCACTAACGGTCACTAAATCTTCCTCCAGAGGCTTAAGGGAAGTCAAAGATACAAGGGAGGAAGATAAAGTGTCTGTAAGTGCCCGATTGGTTCAACTAACCGGCAGTGGGCTGAAGAAAACCCCCACTGCTGGAAGTATCACTTGACAGTAACTGGATAGAGATAAACGGAGTCATATGAGGTGTCGACAATGTTAAAACGGTTTTTACCAAATGAGTATGTTCAATCAATTTTTGAAATCACTCCCCAATTTTTAAAAGAAAGGAATATTCACGGGATTATTACCGACCTGGATAATACGTTAGTTGAGTGGGATCGTCCGTTGGCAACGCCGGAACTTACGGCTTGGTTCAAAGAAATGCGCGACAATGGGATACAAATTGTTATCCTTTCCAATAATAATGAAAAACGGGTACATAAATTTGCTACACCTTTAGGCATCCCTTATATATATAAGGCACAAAAACCACTGGGTAAAGCTTTCCGGAAGGCACTTGCAATCATGAAGTTGCCGAAAGAACAAACGGTCATGATTGGCGATCAATTATTGACAGATATTTTTGGCGGAAATTTGTCCGGTTTCTTTACAATCCTTGTTGTTCCTGTTACAGAAACAGATGGACTGGCAACAAGACTTAATCGAATGATTGAAAGAAGAATATTAAATTGGTTTAATAAAAAAGGCTTACTGCAATGGGAGGGCACAAAAGGTGGAGAATAGGCTGATTTGTATCGGATGCGGGGCGGCTATTCAATCAGAAGACCCGTCGCAACCCGGGTACGTACCTGCTTCATCCATGGAAAAGGAACAGGTCATATGCCGTCGCTGCTTCCGATTAAAACACTATAATGAAGTACAAGATGTCGCATTGACCGATGAAGATTTTTTGAAAATATTAAATGGTATCGGAAATACGACCGGACTAATTGTTATGATTGTCGATATTTTTGATTTTAACGGCAGCTGGCTCCCGGGGATTCACCGCTTTACAGGCGGAAATGATGTGCTTCTGGTCGGCAATAAAGTAGATTTGCTGCCAAAATCGGTCAATCATAACCGGCTGAAAAATTGGCTGCAACAACAAGCGAAAAGCTTAGGGTTAAAACCAATTGACGTGGCCTTGGTCAGTGCGGAAAAAGGATTATATATAAAAGAAGTCATGGAATTAATCGAGCAATATCGGAACGGAAATGATGTGTATGTGATCGGTTGTACCAATGTCGGCAAATCGACCTTTATCAATCGAATCATCCGTGAAGGGACCGGAGAAGAAAACATAATTACAACATCTTATTTTCCCGGCACAACTTTGGATATGATTGAAATCCCACTTGATGACGGCAAATCGATCTTTGATACACCGGGAATCATTAATCATCATCAAATGGCACATTTTGTTCATAAGAAAGATTTAAAGCTGATTACTCCGAAAAAGGAAATTAAACCAAAAGTGTATCAATTAAATGAGAAACAAACACTATTTTTCGGCGGGCTGGCACGATTTGATTTTATAAAAGGCGAACGGTCTTCTTTTGTATGTTATTTATCGAATGAGTTACAAATTCATCGGACAAAATTAGAGAAAGCTGATGAGTTATATGAAAATCATAAAGGGGAATTATTAAGTCCGCCGCGAAAAGAAGATTTAACAAATTTTCCGGAATTCGTTCGTCGGGAGTTTTCCGTTAAAAAAGGAAAGACGGATATTGTGTTTTCCGGCCTCGGTTGGGTAATGGTTCCGGACGGTGGAGTTGTTGTCGCCGCCTATGTTCCAAAAGGTGTCGAAGTATATGTACGTGATTCGTTAATTTAATTTATATGACGTTCATAAGGAGTAGGAATTATATGTTAACTGGAAAGTAGAAACGATTTTTACGGTCAAAAGCTCATCATCTCGTACCGATTTTCCAAGTCGGTAAAGGTGGCGTGAATGACAATATGATTAGACAAATAGCAGATGCTCTGGAAGCACGGGAGTTACTCAAGATAAGCGTATTGCAAAATTGTGAGGAAGATAAAGAGACGGTGGCTGAAAAATTATCACGCGGGGCAGATGCAGAACTTGTACAAATAATCGGCAACACAATTGTTCTTTATAAAGAATCAAGGGAAAATAAACAGTTGATTTTACCGCAATAAGAGGATGATGGCATGAAGAAAAAGATAGGAATTCTTGGCGGAACCTTTGATCCTCCACATATCGGTCATTTGATTATTGCCGATCAAATCCTGAACTTATATAAACTGGATGAGATTCGATTTATGCCGAATTATCTTCCGCCCCATAAAGAAAAGCTTTCAAACACAACGATTCAAGACCGGTTACGAATGTTGGAACTTTCGATTAAAGAACATGACCGGTTTAAAATTGAAACAATTGAGTTAAAACGGAAAGAAAAATCATATACTTACAATACGATGGTTTTATTAAAACAATTAGAGCCGGATCATGAATTTTTTTTCATTATCGGCGGCGATATGATTGATTATTTACCGAAATGGTATAAAATAGAAGAATTGATGGAACTTGTTCAATTTATTGGCGTCGAGCGACCGATGTCCAAAGGAGAAACGACTTATCCGATTCAATTTATCGATATTCCGTCAATCTATATTTCTTCGTCAATGATTAGGGAAAAAATTGCCAATGGCCAATCGGTGAAATATTTATTACCGGAACATGTGATTTCCTATATTGAGGAGCATAAATTATATGGAACGAAATGAAGCAATAGCGATTATTAAAGAACATTTACCGGAAAAACGATTTATTCATACTTTAGGTGTTATGGAAACAGCAATTCAATTGGCAAAAACATATCATTGTGATGAGAAACAAGCAGAACTTGCCGCAATTTTCCATGATTATGCAAAATATCGACCGGCGGAAGAAATGAAACAAATTATCATTAAAGAAGGTATGCCCAAGGAGTTATTAGCATTTAACACGGAAATTTGGCACGGTCCGGTTGGCGCTGTTTTGATAAAAAATGAGGTTGGAATTGATGACGAAGATATTTTGAATGCGATTCGTTATCATACGACCGGGAGACCGGGGATGACAACACTTGAGAAGGTCATTTTTTTGGCCGATTATATTGAGCCAGGCAGAAGTTTTCCCGGTGTAGAGGAAGTAAGGGAATTGGCCAAGACCGATTTGGATGGTGCCGTTTTTCGTTCTTTGCAAAATACCATTATTTTTTTAGCTAAGAAAGGTTTTGCTATTTATAAAGACACTTTAGATACGTATAACAGTTTTTTACTAAAAGGAGGCATTAATCCATCGTATGACAAATCGTGAGTTATTATTGACGGCAGTCAAAGCAGCTGATGATAAAAAAGCGGAAAATATTGTTGTATTGAATATGAAAGGAATTTCCTTGATTGCTGATTACTTTGTTATTTGTCACGCTAATTCTGACAAGCAAGTCCAAGCCATTGTTAAAGAAATTAAAGATCAAGTTGATGAAAAAGGCTTCCCTGTCAAACGTTTGGAAGGATTTGAACAAGCAAGATGGGTCTTGGTCGATCTAGGGGATGTGGTCGTTCATGTTTTTCATCGGGACGAAAGAAACTATTACAGCCTTGAACGTTTATGGGGAGATGCCCCGCAAGAAGATGTAATGAGTGAACTTTCACAATGAACTATAAACATTTTTCCCTGCTTTATGATCAACTGATGGATGAGGCACCGTATGATCAGTGGATGGAATTTCTCACAACGCAAGTAAATAACCATTTTTCTGAGGCAAAAAAAGTATTAGATCTCGCCTGTGGAACGGGGGAAATGTCAATCCGGCTTTTTGAAAGAGGCTTTGACGTTGTCGGGGTTGATTTATCCGAAGAAATGTTATCCATCGCATATCAGAAAGCAGTGGATAAAGGTTTTCGTATTCCGTTTTTTCGCCAAAATATGACCGAGCTTACCGAGTTTCCCTATTTTGATATCGTTATTATTTTTTGTGACTCGTTGAACTATTTACACACAGAACAGGATGTCGCAAATACATTTACATCTGTTTTCCAATGTTTGAATCACGGGGGATTGCTGTTATTTGATGTTCATTCTCCTTATAAAATGGAGAATGTCTATGCCGGGGCTACATTTGCGTATAACGGGGACGATATTTCTTATATTTGGAATAGCTATGCCGGTGAGTACCCGTTATCGGTTGAACATGAATTGACGTTTTTTGTTTTTGATGAACAGAGCGGAAAATATGATCGATATGATGAATTACATAAGCAACGCACGTATCCTAAAAGTCAGTATGAAAACTGGTTAAAAGCAGCCGGTTTTCAAATTTTGTCAATAACCGGAGATTTTACGAATGAACCTGTTTCCGAGACAACGGAAAGAATCTTTTTTACGGTAAAAAAACCGTAATCGTCAATCACAAGGTTATCAATGGACGAATCATAAGTCTGTTGATAACCTTGTTGTTTTATGATGGTATACGGATCGCTTTCGATCATAATAAAAGTTTGTCTTTCGATAACCTTGTTGTGTTATGCCCCGCTAACCAGCGTCGCACAAGTTTTTTTAAAAATTTTTTTGAGCAGAAGGATTTTTGGAGAATTTGTCGAATACGTAATTATACGTTATGAAATTCAAACTGATTTTTAATGATATTGATTTCCCTGTCAAATTTGTTATGCGTTGCCCTGAAAATTTTCCTGAAGATATCTTCCATTGCACTTTCTTCCAAGACATTGATTCCTTCTCCGGTGATACCACCCCTTACTGTAACTTTTTTCTGTAGTTCTGGAAAAGTGTAATATTTTTTTTCAATTAACATCCCTATTCCAATAAACATATCCGCGGCTAATTTTGTAGCGAGTTCCTTGTCAATATTTGTTTCACTTACTGCTGCATCGATAAATTTTTGCAATAAATAACTAAAAAAAGCCGGACCGCAACTGACGATATCGGAAGCAACCCTTGTTATTTGTTGATCAATGATAACCGGTTTTCCTATATGGGAGAGTAAACCGATCATTACATTCTTCCAAACATCGGTACATTTTTCACCAAAAGTCAATAAACAAACACCTGATAAGGCACGATTGGTAATACTCGGTATTGCCCGTACACAAGAGCAAGGGACAACTGTTTCCAATTGTTCAACCGATATCGGGCTGGTGATGGAAACAAGACATTGATCCCTTGTTAATCGATCTTTTATTTTTGTAAGAACCGGATGGATATCGAGTGGTTTGGTACAAAGAAAAATTAAATCACTTTTTTCAACTAATTGCTCTATATCTGTTTCGATATGAAGGTTGGGATACATTTGTTTCAGCCGGTTAGCCTTCTCAATCGTACGGTTAGTAATCGAAATATTTTTTTCACATACGGCTTTTCCGTTAATGAGGGCTTCGGTAAGAATCGTTCCCATATTTCCGGTTCCGATGATTCCAATATGCACATAATCCCTCCTTTTCGAAAAAATATCTCATCTAACTGTATGAAAGGAATTGATGTTTTATGACAAAAGGGCAAATGTTCATTCAATGGGTACAGGAAAAAAAGCAATGGTTGATCATTGGTCTTGTTTGTGTCGGGGCTGCGATCTTTTATTTCTATAATCAAAATGATGATGTGGATTTAATGAATCGGCAAGAAGTGATTAGTGAAGACATAGTTGCGGAAAATCATTCCCAAAAGGAGCAAGAACATCCAAATTCAAATGACAGTGCTGCATCGTCGAAATCGCAACCGATGAAAGTCGATATCAAAGGTGCTGTGATGAATCCCGGAGTATACACGGTTACCGGTAACGAAAGGGTTATTGATATTATCGAAAAGGCTGGCGGGTTATTGGATGATGCCGATATTGTAAAGGTGAATTTATCTCAAAAGGTTATGGATGAAATGGTTATTTATATTCCGAAAATTGGTGAAGAAGTCTTGGCAGCTGAAAATATCCCGGTGAATTCGGGTTCACAAAACAGTGGAGGAGACGGGAAAGTGAATATTAATCAGGCAGATGCCAGTGCTCTTGATTCGTTGCCGGGAATTGGGCCTAGTAAAGCAGAGGCAATCATTGAATATCGGGAAACAAACGGACCATTTCAAAAAGTGGAAGATTTAATGAATATTTCCGGCATTGGTGAAAAAACGTTTGAAAAATTGAAAGACCAAATTACTGTACAATGAACAAAACAGGTGTTTTTAAACCTATCTTAGGGATTCCAATTAACGAAGAGGATAGGTGGAGCGGGGATCAAAATGCCCCGATTTGTGCAATAATCAATCAGTGGGATAAAGCCCCCACTGATTGATATATCATTTATGATTGACTGGCACAAAATAATCAGTCTACACTATTGATAGCAAGAAACCAATTATGGACAGAAAGAAGGATGAACCGTGCAACGAATTGAATGGGATCAGTTTTTTATGGCACAGTGTTTTCTCATTTCCACCAGAAGTACATGTACAAGATTGGCTGTCGGCGCAACGATTGTTCGAGATAAACGGATCATTGCCGGCGGTTATAACGGATCGATTGCCGGCGGGGATCATTGTATTGATAAAGGTTGTTATGTGATTGATAATCATTGTGTTCGAACCATCCATGCCGAAATGAATGCGATTCTTCAATGTGCAAAATTTGGCGTTCCGACTGAAGGAGCGGAAATCTATGTGACTCATTTTCCATGCCTGCAATGTACCAAAGCGATCATCCAAGCCGGAATTAAAGTAATCTATTATGCAGAAGATTATAAAAACCATCCCTATGCATTGGAATTGTTGGAGCAGGCCGGCGTAAAAGTGGAAAAAGTGAATTTTGATAAAAGTGTTTTTGCTATGAAGATATAAGGAAAAAGAGGGAAGCAATTGGTTTAGCTGATTGCTTCACCGGTATTTTTCGGTAACCAAGAAAAGATGATGTTTGCTGTTGTAGCTTTTTTGTGCGTATACTTGATTCTTGAATTCGCATCTTTGCCGGAAATTTATACATGGTTAACGTATAAATAGAATGGGAGGGGTTGCCATAAGAAGCGGAACATTCATATATTTCGGTTTGATAATCGTTTTCGCATTTTTAAGTTACCATCACTTTTCCTTGGGGCTTACCGTAATGGTATCGTATTTTTATCTTCTGCAACATCGTCTTGAACAGCGATTTTTACTCATTTTATTAACAAGCTATGGAATTTGTCTTCTTTTTTTCTTTTTCCATTTCGAGTCACAAAATCAGGACCCGATAGAAAAGAAAATCGAGACGGACATATCGTTTACCGGATATCCGAAATTTGATGGGGATAAATTAAGTGCTACGGTTAAGACGGTTACGGGAGAGAAATTGGCTCTCACCTACTATGTTCGGACTGAAGAAGAAAAGACAAAATGGTCCTCGATTCTTCAGCTGAATACCGTTTGTACCGTTAATGGAACACTGAAAACACCGCCGGAACCGACCAATCCAAATGCATTCAATTACCGTCAATACTTGCGAACGCAAAATATTAAATACTTGATATCCGTTAATACGATTCGAACTTGTCAAAAGGGTAAAGAGACATTTTATACAAATTTATTAAAATACCGAGAGCAAAGTATGGCTTTAATTAACCATTATTTTTCGGAGCGGATTGCCCCATTCATTAATGCATTGTTGTTTGGAAATGATGATCAAATGGAAGAAACGACAGCTGAAGCATATCGGCAACTCGGTTTATCCCATCTTTTAGCCATTTCCGGATTGCATGTAACAATTATTAGCGGTTGTGTTTATTTTATATTATTGCGGCTCGGAATCTCGAGAGAATCAGTAAGAACGGGAATGTTATGCTTTCTTCCAATCTATGCAGTTATTTCCGGTGCTGCACCATCTGTGATTCGTGCGGTGGTTATGGCATGGCTTGTCTTATTTCTTTCCAGGTGGAAAACTGTCATTCACCCGGTGGATGCTCTCTCTATATCTTTTATTATCTTTGCTTTCATAAATCCGTTTATTCTTTATCATGTAGGGTTTCAACTTTCCTATTTGGTCACCTTTGGTCTATTATTATCAAAATCTCTTTTTGAGAGAACGAAAAGCTCCTTGGAAAACGGTTTTTGGATTGCACTGCTTTCACAATTAGTCGCCTTACCTGTTTTACTAAATTATTTTTATGAATTTTCCTTTCTCAGTATTTTTCTAAATATTATCTACGTACCGTTATTTTCGGTCATCATTCTCCCTTTATGTCTATTGACTTATTTTCTGCTTTTCCTTTTCCCGGCAATAGGACAACTCGGTGTCAACTTGTTAACACTGATTTTTTCAAATGTGAACCGATTTGCAGAATGGGTTTACCAGTTTGATATATTTCATATTGTTTTAGGTAGACCGCCTCTTATCCTGTTTCTGGCTTTTTTCATTTTTTATTTTATTGGCTTTACCCTCTTGGAAAGGGATGGTTTGAAAAAGAAGAAGCTGCTGATTACCTTATTTGTTGTCCCTGTTTGTCTCCAAATTTTCATGGTGAAATTTTCACCGGTGGGCGAGGTGACATTTATTGATGTTGGGCAAGGAGACAGCATCCTTATCCGGTTACCTTTTAATCAAGGAAATTATTTAATTGATACCGGGGGAAAGGTAACATTTCCATTGGAGGATTGGCAAGAGCGAAGGACAAATTTTGATCCGGGGGAAGATATTGTGGCTCCGTTTTTAAAAAGCAGAGGTATTTCCAAAATCGATAAACTTATTTTGACCCACGGAGACAGTGATCATACCGGTTCGGCCTTAGCAATTCTTGAAAATTTTCGTATTGGTCAAGTTCTTGTAGGTGATACACTGGAAAAGAAGGAAATCGAACTGAACATTATCAATGAAGCAAAGAAAAGAGGAATTCCGATTACGAAAGTTTCCGCCGGCATGCAATGGGAGGAAGCGGGTCATAAGTTTTTTATCATCGCTCCTGAAAAAGCAGCTGTTTCAAGCAATGATGCTTCGATTTGCATATACAGCAAGCTGGGAGGACAATCCTGGTTATTCACCGGAGACTTGGAAGAGATGGGGGAAAGGGAAGTAATTGAGCAATTTCCTCAATTGGAAGTGGATGTTTTGAAGGTTGGACACCACGGGAGTAAAACATCGACAACAGAACTGTTTCTTTCAAAAATAAAGCCTGAATTTGGCGTTATTTCCGCCGGTAGAGATAACAGGTATGGACACCCTCATCAAGAAGTCCTTGAACGATTAAATGCGCATAAGGTAATGATTTACAGGACAGATATTCATGGGGCTGTTACTTATAAATATTTTTTAAGCAGAGGGAAATTTTCAACTGTGGTGCACGATCCATAATTTTATTTGAGCATTTACGGCAAGTCAGGGAGGGAAATAGCTTGGAGAGGCGCTTGTCGCATGTATCTGATTATGGGGGTGGCGTAACAAATTCACTTTTCATCCAGATAAAAATTGTAAAGGGTATCAAAAATTGTCACCTTTTTGATACCCCTGTTTTTTAAGAACCGATTGCTTTAATAACTCCGGCAAGGATGAAGATTGTTGCAAAAAATCCAAATGAAACAATGAACCCAACAGCAGAATCGATAAAATCATTTCTTTTTGATTGGACATCTTGTTCAAATTCGTTCACATACACCCCTCCTCAATCAATTCTAGTATACATAAAATTTTTCTAAAAATCTACATCTTTCATTAATTGTGAAGGAACCAAAACTCATTTCCATATTTTTTCGGTTTTGCCCTTAATAATCTTTACTCAACCCTTGTGAAAAGAAGAAATTTTATTTACGATAAAAGAAACATGTCAGAAGAACGGAGAGATTATGGTGTTTTTAAAAATATGGAAAGATATCAAGAAAGGAAAATTTTCCCCGTTGTATTTATTATATGGGAATGAAGATTTTTTAATAAATGAAACAAAGAAATATATTATTGATGCGGCATTGTCGGAAGAGGAACGTGAATTTAATCTATCGATCTATGATTTAGAAGAAACGACCGTCGAATCGGCTGTAGAAGACTGTCAAACGATTCCTTTCCTTGGCGAACGAAAAGTTGTCATTATGCACAATCCTTATTTTTTAACGGCTGAAAAGGGAAAAGAAAAAGTCGACCACAATGTGAAGGTGTTTGAAGAATATATAATGAATCCAGTTCCGTCTACGATACTCATTTTAATTGCTCCCTATAAAAAACTGGATGAACGGAAGAAAATAACCAAATATTTGTTAAAAAATGCCGTTGTCCTTGAAGCCAAATTTTCGGAAAAAGATACAAAAGATTGGATTCGGCAGCGTATTACGGAAAATGGATTTGAAATAACCCCAAATGCCGTAGAATTACTCTATCAGTTTACCGGCCAAAATTTGACAATGTTAAATCACGAATTGGAAAAAATCTTTTTATACAGTGACGGGAAAATAATCGATGAAGAGATGATTCAGTTACTCGTCCCAAAATCATTAGAAAATAATATTTTTGTTCTTGTTGATAAATTTGTTCACCAACAATTGGACCAAACATTAGAAATTTATCATGATTTGTTAAAGCAAAATGAGGAACCGATTAAAATACTGGCTGTCATTGCAAGCCAAATTCGTTTTATTGCTCAGGTGAAATCATTAATAAAACAAGGGTATGGAGAACAAAAGGTTGCAAGGATTTTAAGATCGCATCCTTATCGGGTGAAATTGGCAATATCCCAGGCAAACAGATTTGATGAAGAAAAATTTTTAGCCATGATTGATGAGTTGGCAGACATCGACTACCAAATGAAAACAGGTTTTGGAAATAAAGAATCATTATTAGAAATCTTTTTCTTTAAATACTTGACGTAATAATAAGTGAGCCAGGCTGTTAAAAATGCCTGGCTCAAAGCTTATATAGAAAAAGAAAATTTGGTGTGAGTTACCAAATTTTCAAAAATCCATTATGCGTTTAATGAGTTCACTTTTTTTGTTAAACGTGATTTATGACGATTTGCTGCGTTTTTATGAATTAAGCCTTTTGAAGCAGCTTTGTCAATTTTACGAATTGCACTAGTTAATGCTTCTTTGGCAGCTGCAGCATCATTGCTTGTTACAGCAACTTCAACTTTTTTAATTGCTGTACGCATGGCAGATTTTTGTGATGTATTAATCGCAGTACTTTTCTTATTAGTTTTAATTCGTTTAATAGCAGATTTAATGTTTGCCAATTTTTTCACCTCCCAATAAAGCTAGACGGTTAAATAACTTTTTAATAGAACATCATAAAGAACAACTGCTATTTTACCAAATGATGACTGTGAATGCAATACTGAAAAAAGGAAAGCTGATATCGAATGAAATCCAATTATTTGGAAATGATAGAAAGAAGAGTAGTTATCTATAAATTTTTCCTATGCTTTTGTATTGCTTCATTGAGAAAAAAAGCTAACAATTGCCTTTTTACACAAATATTCTGTAAGGATAAAGAACCTACACAAATTGAATTTTCCCTTAATAATAGTGATCTGTTTTTGAAAGATATTGAAAGGAGATAAAGAAATGAAACAAGAGATAGAGAATTTTTCAGTGCGCACGGATTTGGCTATTGAAGCAAAGGAGATGGTTGTCGAACAACAAGGGCAACAACTGGATTCAGATCTTAAGGGCGTGATTATTAAAGAAAGAACCGAACAAGATGTGAAAATTTCCGAAGTTACCATTACCGATGAAGGAAGTAAATCGATTGGAAAAAAAGCAGGGCATTATTTAACGATTGAAAGTCAGGCGATTAGACAAGCCAATAGTGAATATGAACAGATTACGAAAAATATTTTTGTCAAGGAATTTAAAAACTTTTTAGCAAATCAACAGATTGGCAGTGATGCAACTTGTTTAATCGTCGGTCTTGGAAATTGGAATGTAACCCCTGATGCATTGGGTCCAATTGTATGTGAGAATATTGTCGTTACAAGACATTTGTTTGAATTTCAACCGGAAACCGTCCAGGAAGGATACCGGTCGGTAAGTGCCATCGCACCGGGTGTAATGGGAATTACGGGGATTGAAACAAGCGATATTATTTTTGGTGTTGTTCAAAAAATAAAGCCTGATTTTATCATTGTCATTGATGCGCTTGCTTCCCGCTCCATTGAAAGAGTTAATACGACGATACAAATTTCAGATACCGGTATTCATCCGGGGTCCGGCGTCGGTAACAAACGGAAAGAATTAAGTAAGGAAACATTCGGGATCCCGGTTGTAGCTATCGGAATTCCAACTGTTGTCGATGCCGTTTCCATTACGAGCGACACGATTGATTTCCTGCTCAAACATTTTGGCCGGGAAATGAAAGAAGGTAACCGTCCATCCCGTTCTTTAGCGCCGGCGGGACTTACATTTGGTGAGAGGAAAGTATATACGGATGAAGATTTACCCGGTGAAGATGAACGGAAAACGATTCTAGGGATCATCGGTACATTGGAAGAGGAAGAAAAACGGTCACTGATTCGTGAGGTTTTATCGCCGACAGGTCATAATTTGATGGTTACACCCAAAGAAGTTGATGTTTTCATAGAACGGATGGCAAACTTGATTGCCGGCGGACTCAATCAAGCATTACATCCAAGTTTGGATGAAACCAGGGCGAATTTTTCAACACATTAAAACTAGGTGGAATCTCGTAATGTTTTCTACTAACATCGCATATTTTATAGTAACAGTGTTTTTTGCAAGTACTACTTTCACAGCTTTGTTACCGAAGCTTTTATCATCGTCTAGTGGAAAGTTTCGGTTAAAATAGGATAAAACGAGGTGATGGATATGTTTCGTTTTCTTTTAAAAACAATGCTTCTTATAAGTATATTATTTATTGGAGTCATTATCGGCTTTCAAGAGGCAAATCACGGCCTAAAGGAGATGAAAGGCTTTGATGATGGCACATTTTCCTCCGTCATATCCGTTCAAGAGGCAGAAGATTATGGAGAGTACGAAGCAACCATCCTTGGTGAGAAAGTGACAAGTCATGACCTGGAAGAAAAGAAAAAGGCGTTGGAAGAGTTAAACAACTATAATCTATTTACAGACATTGCAAAAACATTTACCGATTTTCTGCAAAAAATGATATCTTCCTTGTTTTCATAATAAAAACTGTTCAGAGAGGCAAACCGGCTCTTTGAACAGTTTTTTCTTATCCATGAACCGAAAAAAGGATAAAAAGGTAGTGAAAAACTATGGATTCGTTTTATTGTCTAGCTCGGGTTGCTACTGGCACTTTTCTTAAAATCATCAATTGGTTTCCATTGAATATGGAAAAATGTATTGATATAATCAAAGCTAGTGACTTTGTCCAGTTTACAGGAGTGAACGAAAATGAATCGAGAAGAAAAGTTAAAACGACAGGAACGCATCCGTAATTTTTCGATTATTGCCCATATTGATCACGGCAAATCGACATTAGCTGATCGAATTTTAGAAAAAACAAATACGGTTGCCGAGCGAGAAATGAAAGACCAGTTACTAGATTCAATGGATTTGGAACGGGAACGTGGGATTACAATTAAATTAAACGCTGTAGAACTCACTTATAAAGCGAAAGATGGGGAAGAATATATTTTTCACCTGATTGATACACCGGGACATGTTGATTTTACATATGAAGTATCGAGAAGTTTAGCCGCTTGTGAGGGAGCTGTCCTTGTTGTCGATGCGGCACAGGGAATCGAGGCTCAAACATTGGCGAATGTGTATTTAGCGATAGATAATGATTTGGAAATTCTTCCGGTCATTAATAAAATAGATTTGCCAAGCGCAGAACCGGAGCGAGTCCGTCAAGAAATAGAAAATGTTATCGGACTGGATGCCAGTGAAGCAGTGTTAGCTTCGGCTAAAGCAGGAATCGGGATTGAAGAAATACTAGAACAAGTTGTCGAAAAAATCCCTGCACCAATTGGCGATCCGGATGCCCCGCTGCAAGCACTGATTTTCGATTCCGTCTATGACCCGTACCGCGGTGTTATTGCCCTAATTCGAATTGTTGAAGGTTCGGTTAAGGTCGGCGATAAGATCAAAATGATGTCGACTGGAAAAGAATTTGAAGTGACTGAGCTTGGGGTCAACTCGCCGAAACCGGTCAAACGAGATGAATTAACTGTCGGCGATGTCGGTTATTTGACCGCCTCGATTAAACATGTTGGTGATACACGCGTCGGGGATACGATTACAAGTGCAGTGAATCCGGCCAAAGAACCGTTGCCGGGTTATCGAAAAATGAATCCGATGGTGTTCTGTGGTATGTATCCGATTGATACAGCAAAATATAATGATCTTCGTGATGCGCTGGAAAAATTACAATTGAATGATGCCGCCCTGCAATTTGAACCGGAAACGTCCCAAGCGCTTGGATTCGGATTCCGTTGCGGTTTCCTCGGTCTTTTACATATGGAAATTATTCAAGAGCGAATTGAACGGGAATTCAAAATTGATCTGATTACGACAGCGCCAAGTGTTATTTATCATGTTCAGTTAACTGACGGGGCGTCCATTCAAGTAGATAATCCGTCCAATATGCCGGATCCGCAAAAAATTGAACGAATTGAAGAACCGTATGTAAAGGCATCAATTATGGCCCCAAATGATTATGTCGGTGCGATTATGGAACTGTGTCAAAATAAACGCGGAATATTCATTGATATGCAATATTTAGACGAAACACGTGTGACGATCACTTATGAAATTCCATTATCCGAAATTGTCTATGATTTCTTTGATCAATTAAAATCCAGCACAAAAGGTTATGCATCTTTTGATTATGAATTAATCGGATATAAACCTTCGAAATTAGTGAAAATGGATATTTTATTGAACGGCGAACGGGTGGATGCGCTTAGTTTCATCGTCCACCGGGATTCTGCATACGACCGGGGCAGAGTCATTGTTGAGAAATTAAAAGAATTAATCCCGCGTCAACAATTTGAAGTGCCGGTCCAGGCAGCAATCGGTACAAAAATTATTGCCCGCTCGACCATTAAAGCGATGAGAAAAAATGTTTTAGCCAAATGTTACGGTGGGGACATTTCCCGGAAAAGGAAACTCCTTGAGAAACAAAAAGAAGGAAAAAAACGAATGAAACAAGTCGGATCGGTAGAAATCCCGCAAGAAGCATTTATGGCTGTTTTGAAAATTGACGATAAGTAGTTTGATGAACCGGAGAGGTTAGGTGGAACATCCATACTAACCTCTTTGTACTTAAGAAAGATGGTGATTTTTTTGCCGAAAGCAGTGTATATACACATTCCGTTTTGTACGCAGATTTGCCATTACTGTGATTTTAATAAAGTTTTTTTAAAGGGGCAGCCGGTCGATGATTATTTAAAAGCACTAAAAACCGAAATGGAAAAAACATTTGCAAATTTGCCTCCAAAAAATGTGGAAACTGTGTTTATTGGTGGTGGGACACCGACAGCGCTAAATGAAAAACAATTGGAATATTTAATGCAAACTATCCACTGTTTCATTGATGTTGAAAAAGAGATTGAATTTACGATTGAGGCCAACCCAGGAGACTTGACCGTGGAAAAGCTGAAAATCTTAAAAAATTACGGGGTTAACCGTTTAAGTATAGGTGTTCAATCATTCAATAATAACTTGTTGAAGGCAATTGGCAGAAACCATAAAGTAGAAGATATATACAAAACAATCGAATCAGCAAAACAACAGGGCTTTACCAATATTAGCATTGATTTAATGTATGCATTGCCAAATCAAACGATTCAAGACGTGGAATTTGCTCTCAATGAATTTTTTAAGCTTGATATTGAGCATTGCTCTGCCTATTCCCTGATTGTTGAACCGAAAACAATTTTTTATAATTTGATGAATAGGGGAAAATTGCCGCTTCCTTCCGAGGATGAGGAAGCAACGATGTATCAAATGATCATGGAACAGATGGAGAGCCATGGATACCATCAATACGAAATAAGCAATTACGCAAAAAAAGGCTTTAAAAGTAAACATAATCTTGTTTATTGGGACAATGATCATTATTACGGATTTGGAGCCGGTGCCCACAGTTATATCAATGGGAAAAGGAGATCGAATATAGGTCCTATTAATCACTACTTGAAAGCAATCGAAAAGGGACGGTTGCCAATCCGGGAAGAAATTTCATTGACAGTTAAAGAGCAAATGGAAGAAGAAATGTTTTTGGGGTTAAGAAAAACGGCCGGAGTTTCACAAAAAAAGTTTTATCAAAAGTTTAGTATCGATGTACTGGAATATTATCGAGAGGAAATTGAAAAATTAATCCAAGACGGGTTGCTTCAGATCAATGAGGATGAGATCCAATTAACAAATCGGGGAAGGATGTTGGGGAATATAGTCTTCCAACAATTTATTAAAGACTAATCCAAGTAAATAAAGTTTACCTAATCGGTCAATCTCTGCTCATGAATTGACATATTTACGATAATTTGTTAATTTATATATAGATTTAGCACTCCCATTAGATGAGTGCTAAAAGGAGTGATCGTAATGTTAACAGAGCGTCAATTGTTAATATTGCAAATCATAATTGATGACTTTATTCGTTCTGCACATCCGGTTGGGTCAAGGAGTTTAGCGAAAAAGAAAGGCATTTCTTTCAGTTCGGCAACCATTCGTAATGAAATGGCAGACTTGGAAGAATTAGGTTTTATTGAAAAAACCCATACATCTTCCGGGCGGGTCCCTTCCGAAAAAGGATATCGCTTTTATGTCGATCATTTGCTTTCCCCTGAAAAGGTAAGTCATATAGAGATTAAAAGGATTAATGACCTTTTTACGGAAAAGATTTATGAAATGGAAAAAGTTATCCAAAATGCCGCGAAAGTTTTATCGGAATTAACGGAGTATACAGCGATCGTCTTAGGTCCAACCGTAGAGGATAATAAATTAAACAGATTTCAAATTATCCCGCTTAACGCTGAGACTGCCATTGCCGTTATTGTTACAAATAAAGGGCATTTAGAACACAAACTGTTTTCTTTGCCCAAATCGGTTAATTCTTCTGACCTTGAAAAAACCGTAAATATATTGAATGAACGACTTGTAGGAATGCCAATTCTTGAATTGCAATCAAAGTTAATAAATGAAGTTGTCACTTTAATTAGAGAAAATGTCCATAATTATGAAGAAATGCTCAGATCTTTATTGGATGTATTATCCGTTCCATCGAATGAAAAACTGTACTACGGCGGTAAAACCAATATGTTGAAGCAGCCGGAGTTTCAAGACATCGAGAAAATCCAAGGAATTATGAGTTTAATGGAAGAGGAAAATGATTTTTATCAAATTTTAAAACAAACGCCTTTTGGTATCCATGTAAAAATTGGTTCGGAAAATAAAATTCCGGTGATGGATGATTGCAGTTTAATTACGGCCACATATAGTATTGGTGAAGAACAGGTTGGGACGATTGCCATATTAGGCCCTAAGCGGATGCACTATTCCAAAGTGATTAGTCTGTTAAATCTACTGAGCAAAAATATGACCGTTACACTAACAAAGCTATATGATCTCTGATGGTTCAAATTTTGGCTAAAAGAAAATGGAATCAATTCTTCTCCGCACGTTTCCATTTCCGGTACGTGCGGATATAATTGTTTGTATATTTTTAGAAGCAAGTTTACCAGGAGGTGGATGTAGTGGCGGAGGATAAAAAACAGGTTAAGATGGAGGAAAGAAGTGTGGATGAAGAAATAGAAGTGAAAACAAATTCGAATGAACAGCAAGAAGAAAAAAAGTTTCAAAATGAACAAGTCGAACCAATCTTTGCTGAGGGAGATAAGACGGACACATCAGCTGAACAACAAACAGATGAAAACCACCAGGATGAAGTGACAGATGAAACCGCCGAATTAAAAGCAAAGATTGAACTGTTAGAGAAAGAATTGGATGAAAAAGATAATCGACTGATCCGTGTTCAAGCTGATTTTGATAATTATCGAAAGCGAACACGAAATGAAATCGAGGCCATCGAAAAATATCGTTCCCAGCCACTTGCAACGGAATTATTAACTGTTGTTGATAACTTTGAACGTGCCCTTCAAACAAATGTAACAAGTGAAGATGCAAAGGCACTGTTGCAAGGGATGGAAATGGTTTATAAAGGAATGCTTGAGGCATTTAAAAAAGAGGGAATCGAACCAATTGAATCCGTTGGGAAAGAATTTGATCCGCATGAACATCATGCCGTTATGCAAGGTTCAGATGAACAAGTCAAATCGAATATTGTTCTTGAAGAATTCCAAAAAGGATATCGATTGAAAGACCGGGTGATTCGTCCGGCGATGGTTAAAGTGAATCAGTAGTACATATTCAAGTGAATGGAGGATGAAACTATGAGTAAAATTATTGGTATAGACTTAGGTACAACAAACTCTTGTGTTGCTGTTTTGGAAGGCGGGGAACCTGTTGTTATTCCAAACCCTGAAGGTGGAAGAACAACTCCATCGGTCGTTGCTTTTAAAAATGGGGAACGGCAAGTGGGGGAAATTGCCAAACGTCAGGCAATTACGAACCCAAACACAGTCATTTCGATTAAACGGCATATGGGAACAAATCATAAAGTAAATATTGAAGGAAAAGATTATACACCTCAAGAGATTTCCGCCATCATTTTACAGCATTTAAAATCATATGCGGAAAGTTATTTGGGAGAACCGGTTACAAAAGCTGTCATTACAGTGCCTGCCTATTTTAATGATGCACAAAGACAGGCAACAAAAGACGCCGGTAAGATTGCTGGATTGGAAGTCGAACGGATTATCAACGAACCGACTGCGGCCGCACTTGCTTACGGTTTGGATAAAACTGATCATGAAGAAAAAATTCTTGTATTCGACTTAGGCGGCGGTACATTCGACGTGTCCATTCTTGAACTTGGTGACGGGGTATTTGAAGTTATTTCAACTGCCGGAGATAACCATCTTGGTGGAGATGACTTTGACCAAGCCATTATCGATTACCTAGTTGATGAATTTAAAAAAGAAAACGGAATTGATTTGTCTCAAGATAAAATGGCATTACAAAGATTAAAAGATGCCGCGGAAAAAGCGAAAAAGGATTTATCCGGTGTATCAAGTACACAAATTTCATTACCATTTATTACAGCCGGTCCAAGTGGTCCGCTCCATCTTGATGTAACTTTGACCCGGGCAAAATTTGATGAATTGACTGCGCATTTAGTTGAAAGAACAATGGGCCCGGTTCGCAGAGCTTTGGAAGATGCCGGCTTATCAGCAAACGATATTGATAAAGTTATTTTAGTCGGTGGATCGACAAGAATTCCTGCTGTACAAGAAGCAGTTCGGAAGGAAACAGGAAAAGAACCGCATAAAGGTGTCAACCCGGATGAAGTGGTTGCTATGGGAGCTGCTATCCAAGGCGGTGTTATTTCCGGTGACGTAAAAGATATCGTATTACTTGACGTTACACCACTCTCGCTAGGTATTGAAACGATGGGTGGCGTGTTTACAAAATTAATCGAACGGAATACGACGATTCCAACATCAAAATCGCAAATTTTCTCAACCGCTGCCGACAACCAAACGGCAGTAGATATTCATGTGTTGCAAGGTGAACGTCCAATGGCAGCCGATAACAAGACATTAGGTCGTTTCCAATTGACTGATATTCCACCTGCACCACGTGGCGTGCCACAAATTGAAGTTACATTCGATATCGATAAGAATGGAATCGTCAATGTCAGTGCAAAAGATTTAGGTACTGGAAAACAACAAAAGATTACCATTCAATCGAATTCAGGGCTTTCTGATGAAGAAATTGAACGGATGGTTAAAGAAGCGGAACGAAATGCGGAAGCAGACAAAAAACGGAAAGAAGAGGCAGAACTTCGCAATGAAGCTGACCAACTCGTCTTCACGACTGAAAAAACACTAAAAGAAGTAGAAGGAAAAGTGGACGCCGGTGATGTGAAAAAAGCACAAGAGGCAAAAGACGAATTGAAAAAAGCAATTGAAAGCAATAATTTAGATGACATTCGTGCGAAAAAAGATGCGTTACAACAAATTATCCAAGACATTTCAATGAAGTTATATCAACAAGCCGGAGCCGGTACACAAGGTGCCGAAACAAATAAAGAAAATCAATCATCGGGAAAAGATGATAATGTTGTCGATGCTGATTTTGAAGAAGTTAATGATGATAAATAATGTAGTATTCTAACAGGGTAGTGGTAAACGTCTAAAAAGTCAAAGTCAAGTTCACTTGGCTTTGACTTTTTGCAGTATTGCCCTTATTAGTGGGGATTTGATCCCCGGCAAGAACGGGCATGAAGGCATATCTGATGGAAGGTTCATTAAAATCTTTTATTAGTTGCTAATTATCTTCCAGCGGTGTTAGAATAATTTGTATGTGAAAATGTTCGGGGAGTGGAAAGAATGGCTAAACGGGATTATTATGAGATCCTCGGTGTAAGTAAAGATGCATCAAAAGATGAAATTAAACGTGCTTACCGGAAATTATCGAAGCAATACCATCCTGATATTAATAAAGAGCCCGGTGCAGATGAAAAATTCAAGGAGATTAGTGAAGCTTACGAGGTTTTAAGTGATGATACGAAAAGAGCCCAATATGACCAATTTGGACATGCCGGAGCTAATCAGGACTTTGACGGATTTGGTGGATTTGGCGGCTTCAGTGATGCCGGGTTCGGCGGTTTTGAAGATATTTTGAATACATTTTTCGGTGGCGGAAGTACGAGACGTCGTAATCCGAATGCACCAAGGCAAGGGGCCGATCTTCAATATACAATGACGCTTACATTTGAAGAAGCAGTTTTCGGTAAGGAAACAGATATTGAAATTCCAAGGGAAGAACAATGTTCGACATGTCACGGTTCCGGCGCAAAACCGGGTACTCATCCGGAAGAATGTCCGTACTGTCATGGCAGTGGGCAAATTAGTACAGAACAAAATACACCTTTTGGCCGTATCGTCAATCGAAGGGTATGTCATCACTGTGGAGGAACGGGTCAGGTAATCAAACATAAATGCCCGACATGTCACGGTACCGGGAAAGTGAAAAAGCGGAAAAAAATTCATATAAAAATTCCGGCCGGTATTGATAATGGTCAACAATTACGTGTTGCCGGTAAGGGTGAGCCCGGAATTAACGGGGGACCAAATGGTGATTTGTATATCATCTTTCAAGTAAAAGAACATGAGTTTTTTGAAAGGGACGGCGATGATATTTATTGTGAAATGCCAATTTCGTTTGTCCAAGCTGCTTTAGGGGATGAAATTGAGGTTCCAACACTTTATGGCAAGGTCAAATTAAAAATTCCTGCAGGTACACAAACAAATACAAAATTCCGTCTTCGTGGTAAAGGTGTGAAAAGTGTCCGCAGCACAACACCGGGTGACCAGCATGTAATTGTTCGAATTGTTACGCCCACAAAATTAACAGAGAAACAAAAACAACTCCTTCGTGAATTTGCTGAAATTAGCGGAAAGACTCCTGATGAACAAACAGATACTTTTTTTGAAAAAGTGAAGCGGGCATTTAAAGGCGAATAATTAGACTTTATTCAGATGAATGATTACTTTTAGCTGCGAATTGATAATATCGTGACTCGACTAAAACAACAATCGGACAGGAAAAGTCACATAATTAAGAGGAGTTGTTTCAAATGAAATGGTCTGAAATAAGCATCCATACGACAAATGAAGCGGTTGAGCCAATTTCGAATATTTTATATGAGGCTGGTGCGAGCGGAATCGTCATTGAGGATTCATTCGAACTGTATAAAGAGCGAAAAGATCAGTTTGGTGAAATTTACGAATTGGATCCTCATGATTACCCTGATGAAGGTGTTATTATGAAGGCATATTTACCGGTTAACAGCTTTCTTGGGGAAACGGTTGAAGAAATTAAACAGGCTATAAACAACTTGATTTTATTTAATATTGATATTGGAAAAAATAAAGTGACAATCAGTGAAGTCCATGAGGAAGAATGGGCCACAGCTTGGAAAAAATATTACCATCCGGTCAAAATTTCAAGTAAATTTACGATTGTTCCAACTTGGGAAGAATATGAGCCTGTTAAGACCGATGAACTCATTATTGAACTTGATCCGGGCATGGCCTTTGGAACCGGGACACATCCGACAACCGTCATGAGTATTCAGGCGCTGGAACGGACGGTAAAACCCGGTGATTTCGTCATTGATGTCGGCACAGGCTCCGGTGTTTTAAGTATTGCAGCAGCCCTTCTACAGGCGGATGAAGTATTGGCGCTTGATTTAGATGAAATCGCTGTTCAGAGCGCCAAATTGAATGTGAAATTGAATAAAGTTGACGCGAAAGTAACGGTTAAACAAAATAATTTATTGGACGGGATTAATCAAAAGGCCAATATTATTGTCGGAAATTTGTTAGCTGAAATTATTCTCCGGTTTACAAATGATGCACATGCTTTATTAAAGGATGGCGGCTATTTCATTACATCCGGCATTATCAACCAAAAACGGAAAGAAGTAGAAGACGCCCTTTTACATGCCGGTTTTACAATTGAGGAAACGTTAGTTATGGAAGATTGGATCACTTTTATTGCCAAAAAATAATCTGCTTTAGAAAGTGTGAACAGACAGTGCAACGTTATTTTCTGGAAAACGATGAATATGAAAATGGAAAAATCGAGATTCGCGGGGATGATTTCCACCATATTGTTCGGGTTATGCGGATGTCAGTTGGGAGTAAAATCGACGTTGTGTTCCCTAATGGGCAGACCGCCATATGTGAAATAGCCAACATTTTACCGGATGTTCTTGAAGCAAAAGTGGTTTCGGTTCGCGATGAAGTTCGTGAGCTGCCGATCAAGGTTACAGTTGCCGGCGGGTTGCTAAAAGGGGACAAATTCGATATAGTAGTTCAGAAGGGAACTGAATTGGGAGCCGCTGCGTTTCTTCCATTTACTTCCGAACGATCCATTGTAAAATTGGAAGAAAAGAAAAGGAAGCGACGATTGGAACGTTGGCAAAAAATTGCCAAAGAAGCTGCTGAACAATCGGAACGAACCATGATTCCGAAATGTTTAGAACCTGTTTCCTTCCAAGAATTATTATTAATTAGTCAATCATATGAAAAAAAGATAGTCGCCTATGAGGAGGAGGGGCGAAATCATCACCGTGAACAACTCCCCCAAACGTTAAAAGAGTTGCAAGCGGGTGAGGCTCTCCTTTTTGTTTTTGGTCCGGAGGGAGGATTCACGAAAGCTGAGATCGATGCATTAAAGGCGAATGACTTTATCGTATGCGGCCTTGGTCCAAGGATTCTTAGGGCTGAAACTGCACCTTTGTATGTACTGGCTGCGATATCATTTTATTTTGAATTATTGAGGTGATCTGTTTGTCTACCGTCGCTTTTTATACACTTGGATGTAAAGTAAACCATTATGAAACAGAGGCGATTTGGCAGCTGTTTAAACAAAATGGGTATGAACGTGTGGAGTTTGAACAAAACTCGGATGTGTATGTCATTAATACTTGTACAGTTACCAATACCGGTGATAAGAAAAGTAGGCAGGTAATCCGTCGTGCAATTAGGCAAAATCCGGATGCCGTTATTTGTGTTACCGGTTGCTATGCACAGACCTCACCTGCAGAAATTATGGAAATTCCCGGTGTTGACATTGTCATCGGAACACAAGACCGGTTAAAAATGCTGGATTACATTGAGCAATACCGTAAGGAGCGGAAACCGATCAATGCCGTTCGTAATATTATGAAAAACCGTGTCTATGAAGAAATGAGTGTTCCATATTTTACCGACCGTCATCGTGCTACCTTGAAGATTCAAGAAGGTTGTAATAACTTTTGTACGTTCTGCATCATTCCTTGGGCAAGAGGATTAATGCGTTCCCGCGATCCGAAAGAAGTCATCCGGCAGGCTCAAACTCTTGTTGATGCGGGATATAATGAAATCGTGTTAACCGGAATACATACTGGTGGTTACGGTCAAGACTTAAAGGATTATAATTTAGCGATGCTTTTAAAAGACTTAGAAGAGCAAGTGCCCGGTTTAAAACGACTGCGCATTTCCTCCATTGAAGCCAGCCAACTGACAGATGAAGTGATTGATGTGATTGAAAAGTCAAAAGTTATTGTGCGCCATATGCATATTCCGCTCCAATCCGGTTCTGACACCGTGTTGAAACGAATGAGAAGAAAATACACCATGGCCGAATACGAAGAAAGATTATTGAAATTGAAAAAGGCTGTACCGGATTTGGCGGTAACTTCCGATGTCATTGTCGGTTTTCCGGGTGAAACAGAAGAAGAGTTCATGGAAACGTATAATTTTATTAAAAAGCATAAATATGCAGAACTCCATGTATTCCCGTACTCAAAACGGACCGGAACCCCTGCCGCCCGTATGGAAAACCAAATTGATGAAGCAGTGAAAGAAGAACGGGTCCATCGCTTGATTGCCTTATCGGATCAGTTAGCGAAAGAATATGCCTCTCGTTTTGAAGGGGAGGTATTGGATGTAATCCCGGAAGAACCTTACAAGGAAGACCCAAATAGCGGTTTATACGAAGGTCATTCTGATAATTATTTGAAAGTAGTTTTCCCTGCAACGGAAGATATGCTTGGGAAAATTGTCCGCGTGAAAATTACCAAAGCCGGTTATCCATACTGTGAAGGTCAATTTGCCCGGGTTATCGACAACGAAACATATGTAGCAAGTGAAAAACTAATTATTTAACCGGATAGCAAATTTTTCCTAAAGGAGCGAACAACCATGGAAATTGCAAAATATATTGATCACACTTTACTTAAAGCGGATGCGACCAAGAGTCAAATTGAAACATTATGTAATGAAGCGAAAGAATATGGCTTTTTCTCAGTATGTGTGAATCCAACTTGGGTTTCATTTGCCGCTAACATTTTGGAAGGCTCTGATGTGAAAGTTTGTACAGTAATTGGCTTCCCGTTAGGTGCGACAACATCAGAAACGAAGGCTTTTGAAACAGTCAATGCGATCCATAATGGTGCCAAAGAAGTCGATATGGTCATTAATATCGGTGCGTTAAAAAGCGGTGATCTTGACGCCGTAAAAAACGATATTGAAGCGGTTGTCAATGCAGCAAAAGGTCAAGCGTTAGTAAAAGTCATTATTGAAACTAGTTTATTAACCGATGATGAGAAAAAAACCGCTTGCCGATTAGCGGTCGAAGCGGGTGCTGATTATGTAAAAACATCAACCGGTTTTTCAACTGGCGGTGCGACTGCCGGTGATATTCAATTAATGCGTGAAACAGTTGGACCTGAGATTGGTGTGAAAGCTTCCGGCGGTGTCAGAACTGCCGCCGATGCCAAAGCGATGATTGAAGCCGGAGCCAGTCGGATTGGCGCAAGTTCCGGTGTTGCTATTGTAAAAGACTGGAAATAATCGTAAGAACCCAAATTACTCTTTCTTTGAGTAGTTTGGGTTCTTTTTTTATTTTCCCTTATTACCATGCAAATTTTCAATAAACGCAGCGAATGGTTTTGCAAACGGCAGGACAAGGAGTGAAACAACAATATTAAAAACAACACTGGCGTGGGCTAACTGTTTTTCCGGAATGAGGCTTAGATGCTCCATATACTTGGCAAACGTTTCCGTAAATGGAAGAAACAACAGAACACCGACCACGTTTAACCAAATATGGGCATAGACGGATAATTTTGCTTCCCGTCCTCCACCAATACTGGCGATATATGCATCAAGGCATGTTCCAATATTCGAACCGAGCATTAAGGCAATCGCAGCGGGCAGATTTACGATGTTTGCATTCATAAAACCCATGGCAATACCGGTCATCGCTGTACTCGATTGAATAATCGCTGTTAAAATACATCCGACAATTGCGGAAACGAGTACACTGTTGTTAACATTTGCGATCAAAGGCCGGATGGCGTCACTGTCTGCCAAAGGGGCTGCTAAATGTTCAAAACCGAACATGGCCAAAAAAATGGCGCCTAACCCATAAAAAAACAAACCGATATTCCGCGCTTTCGTCATCGGAATTAATATAAAAATACTGCCTAAGATTAACAAGGGGATAATCATTTCATCGGTCCCATAGGCTAAAAATTCAACCGTTGCAGTCGTCCCGATATTCGTCCCAAGAATAATACCGATTGACTGCGGAAATGATAACAGACCGGCGGAAATAAATCCAACAGTTAAGATCATAACGGCCGAACTGCTTTGTAACAGCACGGTAATTATTATTCCAAATAGCAAACCTTTAAAAGGAGTTGAAGTGAACCTCAGCAGCCACTCCTTCATTATTTTTCCGGAAATATTCATTAAACCGGTACGCATGACCGTCATACCGCCGATAAATAGCAATATATATAAAATAAACTGGAAAATTGATAGCATGTCCTCACCCCATTCCATTTTATTGTCAGGCGGGAGAAAACATGTCATCAAAATTTGACGTTGATTAGTTGACCAAACTTGATTTTTTTATTATAATTTTGTAGGTACATGGAATTTCCCATGTGTTTGATGTAAGGTGTTTTGTTCGGAGGGAGGGAAAGATATGTCAAAAACAGTCGTTCGTAAAAATGAATCCCTTGATGATGCATTGCGTCGTTTCAAACGTCAAGTATCAAAAACGGGTACGCTGCAAGAAGTTAGAAAACGCGAATTTTACGAGAAGCCAAGCGTAAGACGGAAGAAAAAGTCTGAAGCTGCTAGAAAACGGAAATGGTAAGAGGGTGTAAAAATGAGTCTTCTCGAACGTTTAAATGAAGATATGAAACACGCGATGAAGAACAAGGAGAAGGAAAAACTCTCAGTCATTCGGATGATTAAAGCGGCTTTGCAAAACGAAGCGATTAAGCTTGGCAAAGAATTATCCGAAGAGGAAGAGATTACCGTTCTTTCACGTGAAGTCAAACAACGAAAAGATTCCCTCCATGAATTTGAAAAAGCAGGTCGGACGGACTTAGCTGAAAAAATCAATACAGAACTTACTTATGTCAAAGAATATATGCCTGAACAATTAACTGAAGATGAAATAAAAGAAATCGTCAAAGAGGCTATCCGGGAAGTGGATGCTTCTTCTAAATCCGATATGGGGAAAGTCATGGCAGTTGTTATGCCGAAAGTAAAAGGAAAAGCTGATGGTTCGCTCGTGAACAAAATTGTTGTAAGCGAGTTATCAAAATAGATACAGCTTTCATAGATAAAAAAGGTTGTCCATTTTGTCTTATCCATGGACAGCCTTTTTCATTTAAAAACCGCTTCTATAATTATTTATAAAAAATGAAACCATTTTCGCTCCCATCCGTATTATAAGTTAACCTTTGAAAAGAAGGGAGGCATTGCTTTGCATAAGAAGATTTTACGGTTAAGTTTTCTTCTGATTTTACTCCCGTTTCTGTTAATGACCTTCCATGAAACAGATGCGAATAATGATCTTGTTTATTATGCTAAGATTGATAGTGAAGTAACGAAAGGTCTATCCGAGTTTATCGGGCGTGCCATTTCCACTGCCGAAGAAAATCAAGCTAATGCGATCATTTTTGAAATCCATACACCGGGTGGAGCGGTTGACGCAGCTTCAGATATTGCAAAAATTTTAGGCGATACGGATGTGAAAACAATCGCCTTTATCAACCATGATGCTTTATCGGCCGGTGCATATATTGCATTGAATATGGATGAAATTTATATGGTCCCCAATGCAACGATCGGTGCTGCTGCAGTCATCACACAAAACGGAAATGCCGCAGATCAAAAAGCACAAAGTTATTGGCTGGCGGCAATGAAATCCGCTGCGGAACAAAACGGTAGAGATCCCATTTATGCGATGGCGATGGCGGATGATTCCATTGATCTTCCGGAATACGGCGCTCCAAAAGGAAAATTATTGACTTTGACTGCCGCCCAAAGTGTTGAAGTCGGTTATGCAGAAGGAATTGTTGCAAATAAAAATGAGCTGTTGAATACATTAGGGTACGAAAATGCAGAAATCAAACAGGTAAATAAATCCTGGTCGGAGCGGATTGCTGAATTTGTAACAAATCCGTTTATAGTCCCGATTTTATTGACCATTGCCAGTCTCGGGTTAGTCATTGAACTTTATTCACCGGGTTTTGGTCTTCCGGGAATTGCCGGTCTGACTTCACTGCTCTTATTTTTCTACGGACATTATATTGCTGGACTCGCCGGATATGAATCGCTAATTTTATTTATTTTAGGTATAATATTAATTGTTGTTGAATTATTTGTTCCCGGGGGTATTGTCGGATTTCTCGGTCTGGGAAGTATTTTATTTTCCATCATTTTAGCCGGGAAAAGTATTGTTTTTATGAGCATAAGTTTATTCATTGCAATAGCAGTTGCAATAACGGCGATGGTGATTCTAATGAAGTTTTTTGGGAAAAAAATCAAAGTGTTCAATAAGATTGTGTTGAGTGATTCAACAAGTACAGAAAAAGGTTATGTCTCAAATGCGTCAAGAACAGACTTGTTAGGAAAAACAGGTATAGCCCTCACCCCGCTGCGCCCATCGGGGACCATCATTATTGATAATGAGCGCATTGATGCGGTGACAGAAGGCGGCTTTATCAATAGCGGTGCTCGTGTTGAGGTTGTGGAGGTAGAAGGCGTTCGTATCGTTGTTCGTGAACTGGTTGATTAAATTATTTAACATATAAAAAGGAGGATCATTCATGCCCTTTAATTTTGTTCCATTAATTTTTGCAGCGATAATTATTATTTTTCTCGTTTTATTATTATCCTTTATTCCGGTGGCACTCTGGATTTCCGCTTTAGCTGCAGGGGTAAGGGTAAGTATTTTTACATTAGTTGGGATGCGCCTGAGAAGAGTTATTCCGGGCCGAATCGTTAATCCGTTAATTAAAGCCCATAAAGCCGGTTTGCCTGTCGGGATTAACCAATTGGAAAGTCATTATTTGGCCGGAGGAAATGTCGACCGTGTTGTCAATGCACTGATTGCCGCCCAAAGAGCAAATATTGATTTGACCTTTGAACGTTGTGCAGCGATCGACTTAGCAGGACGGGATGTATTGGAAGCCGTACAAATGAGCGTTAACCCGAAAGTGATTGAAACACCGTTTATTTCCGGGGTTGCCTTGGATGGCATTGAAGTGAAAGCAAGGGCAAGAATTACCGTTCGGGCCAATATTGATCGTCTCGTCGGTGGTGCCGGTGAAGAAACGATTATCGCCCGTGTTGGTGAAGGGATTGTCAGTACAATCGGGGGATCAAGAGACCATAAAGCCGTACTTGAAAACCCGGATCTAATTTCACAAACTGTTTTGAAAAAAGGTTTAGATGCCGGAACTGCCTTTGAAATTCTATCGATTGATATTGCCGACGTAGATATCGGTAAAAATATCGGTGCGATACTGCAAACGGACCAAGCTGAGGCCGATAAGAAAATTGCTCAGGCAAAAGCAGAAGAGCGCAGGGCCATGGCTGTTGCCACAGAACAAGAAATGGTGGCTCGTGTTCAAGAAATGAGAGCAAAAGTGGTGGAAGCAGAATCCCAAGTTCCGCTTGCTTTGGCAGACGCATTAAAATCGGGAAATCTCGGTGTTATGGATTATATGAATTATAAAAATATCATGGCTGATACCGATATGAGACAATCAATCAGTAAAGCAACGGATATTAATAATGATCAAGATAAAAAGTAGAAAGATGAAGGGGGAATTCCCTCATGATCGAATTTATATTGAATAATATACCTCTTGTAATCATAATTATAGGCGGGATTCTTTCTTTACTTGGAAGGAAAGAAAATAATAAAGATACATCAACTAAACCGATAAACCCCCTTCCGCCCGTGAAGAAAGATATACGGCAAGCTGAGAAAACGACAGAGAAAAAAGAAAAACCTTTTGACGTATTAAAACGGGAAATGGAAGAGAAATTAAGACAAGAAGTTCAAAAACATCTGCCGACCGTCACTCAGCAAGCGAAAAAAATAAGGCCGGTGATTGAGGAAAAGAAAACAGAGGTAGTCCAAACCGCTCAAACAACAAAGCAGCTTCAACAGGAATATACAAACTTAAAAACAGAATTATCAAGGAAGCAAGCAATGGCTTCTCAACCATTGCCAAACCGATCTGCTCATAAAGTCGTTGAGGGGATTATATGGTCAGAAATATTAGGACCCCCTCGTGCCAAAAAGCCGTTTCGCCCAAATAATAAGATATAATGTGCTTCCTTACTTTGAAATAAAATGAAATAAGAAAAATAGTGCTAGAACCCTCTTTCCATTCATAATTATGAATGAAAGGGGGTTTCTTTTTTGGCGAAAAAATGGAGACAGAAAATGCGCAGATGGATTACAAATCAGCTGGATCTCCCGGAAGATGTTATGATGGATTTTCCCCGGATAACCATGGTGGGACAAATTCATATTTATATTGAAAATCATAAGGGACTACTCTCCTTTTCAGATAAAGAAATCCGTATTTTATTAAGTCAAGGGCAATTATTGATTAAAGGAAAAGCATTTGTCATTAAAACGATTTTACCTGAAGAAATATTGTTGGAAGGGAAAATTGAACAGGTGCTCTTTATACCAGAGTAAATACTATTCGGAAGAGTTTACTGTTTGCCCGTTTTTTCAAGTCTAACTGGAGCTCTTTATATCAGAACAACAACCATTCGGCGGGGCAAAACCGCTGGATGGCTCGAATCACCACTTGCACGAGAGAGATGTACATATAAGAATTATTCGGCGAAGAGAGCCGTTCAAGTGTAGAAAGAATCTTCACTTGATTGGCAAAAAGAAGGTTGGCAGATGGGGTGTGGTTATGAAAAATTTATGGTTTCACAAGTTATCAGGTCATTTAACCGTAAAAATTGAAGGGAAAGGAATGGAGCGTTTTATCAACCAACTAACCAGGGATAAGGTACAAATTTGGAATGTAAAACGTGTCGAGCCTAATGTGGTCACATTCCAAATGTTTATAAAAGACGTTCCCTTCCTTAGACAAGCCGTTCATTATCATCAAGTAAAAGTTAGATTTATTAAAAAAGCAGGGTTTCCTTTCTACTTGAAAAGATTAAAGAAAAATGCAGGTTTTCTGCTCGGTGCCGTCATTGCCCTCTTTATTGTGCTACTATTATCCAATATGATTTGGAACATTGAAATAAAAGGTGCAAGTCCGGAAGTAGAGTATAAAATCACCAATCAATTGAAACAACTAGGAGTAAGAAAAGGTGGATTTCAATTTTTTATTGATGACCCGGAAACCATTCAGCGAAAGCTTTCCAATATGAATGAAGATATTACTTGGATTGGTGTGGAGTTAAAAGGGACAACCTATCATTTTCAAGTGGTTGAAAAAGAGCAGCCGGAACCACAGGAGAAAAAAGGTCCTCAGCATCTGGTTGCGAAAAAAGAGGCTGTCATTGTAGATTATTTCGTTGAAAAAGGACAGCCTGTCATTTCTGTTCATGATTTTGTCAAACCGGGTCAGCTTTTAGTCTCTGGGATTATCGGCAAAGAGGATGAACCTCAATATGTATCTGCTAAGGGAGAAATTTTCGGTAAAACATGGTATGATACCGAAGTGGAGGTTCAATTACACAATCAATTTGAATTAATGACTGGTAATGAAGTGAGACGGACGGCAATTAAAATCGGTCATTTATCGATACCGATTTGGGGATTTAAAAAAGTGCAATATCAAAATAAACAACAAGAGCAAGACGAGACGGCGATAAAGTTTTTAAAATGGACGTTGCCTATAGCTATTGAGAAAACTACCATTCGGGAAGTCGAAATTCATGAAAAAGCATATAATGAGGAAGAAGCAAAACAATTGGCTTTATCCATTGCAAAGAAGAATGTCATTGAATCGATCCCGAAAGATGCTAAAATTGTGGAAGAAAAAGTTTTGCATGAAAAGGTAGAGAATGGTAAATTAAAATTATTGGTAACTTACGATGTGATTGAAAATATTGCAAAAGAAGAACCGATTATTCCGCAAGAAGAGCCAATTATTCAAAATTAGGGGTGTTGTCATTTTTGAATACACTAGAATATCCTTTAGATGATTTAGAAAATCCGATTGTTTTATTCGGAACAGCAGATAGCCATTTAAAATTGATTGAAAATGAGTTGGGTGTTTCGATCACGACAAGAGGTGAAGTGATCCGGATTACAGGTGAAGAAGCGAATATCCAATCGGCGAAACATATTTTAAACGCCCTTCACCAAAATGTTCAAAAAGGAATTACGATTAGCCCTCGTGATGTTTCATTAGCCTTACAAATGGAAAAACAAGGGACAATCGAATATTTTAATGAATTATATAAAGAAGAAATTACGAGGAATGCAAAAGGAAAACCGATTCGTGTAAAGACATTGGGTCAGCGTCAATATGTTCATTCAATAAAAAATCATGATCTTGTTTTCGGAATTGGCCCGGCCGGTACAGGAAAAACTTACTTGGCCGTTGTATTGGCCGTTCATGCGCTAAAAAATAATCTGGTGAAACGAATCATTTTAACCCGTCCGGCTGTGGAAGCGGGAGAAAGTTTAGGGTTTTTGCCCGGGGACTTAAAAGAAAAAGTTGATCCTTATTTAAGACCATTATATGATGCACTTCATGATGTCCTTGGACAAGAACATACCCAAAGATTAATCGAACGCGGATCGATTGAAATTGCTCCGCTTGCTTATATGCGTGGCCGTACACTAGACGATGCTTTTGTTATCCTTGATGAAGCACAAAATACAACGCAGGCGCAAATGAAAATGTTTTTAACAAGACTCGGTTTTGGTTCCAAAATGGTCATTACCGGGGACTTAACACAAATTGACTTACCACGTGGGATACATTCAGGTCTTTCGTCGGTAGAAAAGATTTTAAAGAACATCCCGGATATTGCTTTCGTTTATTTGGAAGAAAGTGATGTTGTACGCCATCCATTAGTTGCGAAGATTATTCATGCGTACGAGCATTTTGATACAAATTAAGGCTGTACCAAAATATACCCGGCAATCGTTGAAGTTTATTGGGTGGTTCGTTACGGTTGTCGGGTTAAGCGGACAGCCTCTTTTGCATTTTATTAATAATTAGATTTTCGCTTGGCTTGCGATAGGTTTCACAACCCATTGCTTTTTTGCTTTAATAGTTGATTAAAAATTGCTTTCATCGGGATTTAACCAAAATCGGCCACTTTATCTGTAACAAAAAAATTCCAACTGATCGTACGGGCAACCTTGCTGGAAATCTATATTTAACGTATAATCTATTATTACTACAATTTAGCAGAAAAATTCTGTACAATAATATACGAACGTACCTTTTTGGGGGCCTGACGAGTGTGAAAACAAATAAAAAGTTTTTCATTAAAAGACTAGTCAAATTGAATAAAAAGCTAACCTACTGGATGGTCTTTCTTACTATCGGCTTAGTCATGTTTTTCTCCATGTACAGTAATGTCAAACCGGCTAAATTGGATGTGGAACAATTTTCGATTGCAAAGGAAACAATACGTTCTCCGATTACAATTGAGGATAAAGAACAAACTGAAAAAAAACGGAATGAAGTGGTTAGTCAAGTTAAACCACAATATGTGATGAAACAAGAATATACGCAAAACCGTGTTGATTTGATTAGTTCCATCTTTGATTCGGCTATTGACTTGCAAAATGAACTGGTAAAAAATTCAGCGGCGACCGAAACTCCTGACAGTCCGGTAAGTGTACCGTCAGAAAATGAGCGATTGGAATGGCTAAAGGAAAAACTTACCAATACTGTAAACAATGATCTTTCGGAAACAACGCTTAAAGCTCTTGTAAACCATACAAAAACCGATTTATCAATAGCAAAAGACGCAGCGGTAACAGCAGTCAATAAAGTTATGACCGAACGAATTTCCGCAAATGAAGTGGAAAACGCAAAGAAAAAAGTGGAAGATCAAATTCGCTACATTTCATTGCCGCAAGATTTAAAAAATGCAACGATTGAGCTCGGCCGATATGCGATTATCCAAAATGAATTTTATGATCCGAAAGCCACGGAAGAATTAAAAAAACAGGCGAGTGAAAATGTTGAACCTGTAAGGATTCTGCAGGGACAAATTATTGTGGAAGAGGGCCAATTAATTGATCAGGAAATTTACCGGCAACTTCAATTGCTCGGTCTATTGGATAATAATAATTCGCATCTGCCTTTTATCGGCTTACTTTTATTTGTTCTTATTCTTTTAGCAAGTATATTCTCCTATTTTCGGGGATATAAGCGGCAAGATCAAAATCAGCAAAAGGAATTACTAATTTTCGGTACCATATTGATTATTTCATTCATAATCATGAAAGGGATCAGTTTGATTCCGGTTGATAATGTTGATTTGGCCATCATTTTTCCGGCAGCCATGTGTTCAATGCTCATAAAAATACTGCTTAATGATCGTCTCGGTTTTATCGGTACGGTAATTTTAGCCGCAAGTGGTGCGATTATTTTTAATAGCCAAACATCCGGTCCTTTTCATTTAATCATTAGCCTGTACATTTTATTTAGCGGATTAAGTGGGCTATTCTTTTTAACAAATCAAAATCATCGCACAAAAATTTTTCAAGCAGGTCTGTTTGTATCGCTCGTAAATATTGTTGTTATTGTTGCCATGCTCTTTATTCCAAATTCAAAGTTTTCCGGCATTCATTATTTGTTTTATGTAGTGATGGCAATTTTCTCCGGCGTCCTTTCGTCTGTATTAACGATCGGACTATTACCATTTTTTGAAGCTGGGTTTGGCATTTTATCAACCATGAAATTAATCGAATTATCGAATCCAAATCACCCTTTATTGAAAAAAATCTTAACGGATGCCCCCGGTACCTATCATCATAGTGTGATGGTCGCAAATTTAGCGGAAGGTGCATGTGAAGCCATTGGAGCAAATGGGTTATTAGCAAGAGTGGCAAGCTACTACCATGATATCGGGAAAACGAAAAGACCAAGCTTTTTTATCGAAAATCAAATGAATATGAGCAACCCGCATGATCGATTGACACCGGAACAAAGTCGGGATATCATCATTGCCCACACAACTGAAGGGGCTGAAATATTAAAAGCCCATCGAATGCCAAAAGAAATCGTTGATGTGGCAGTACAGCATCACGGAACAAGTTTTTTGAAATTTTTTTACCATAAAGCGAAAGAAATGGGGAAAGATGTAAGTGAAAATGATTTTCGCTATCCGGGGCCGAAACCGCAAACGAAAGAAATTGCTGTGATAAGCATCGCCGATAGTGTTGAAGCGGCTGTCCGTTCGATGGCGAATCCGACGATGGAAAAAATTGAACAGCTGGTAAAAAATATTATTAAAGATAAGTTAAATGACGGGCAATTGAGTGATTGCGACCTAACGTTTAAAGAACTGACGATTATTGAAAAAACATTGTTAGAAACTCTACATGGCATCTTCCATAATCGGATCGAATATCCGGAAATAAAAAATGAAAGGTGAAAAAAATGACATTAGAAATTGACTATATAGACGAAACAGGAGAATTAGCACCTGAACAAGTGCAACAAATATTACAGTTATTACAATTAGCGGCGAAACGGGAAGAAGTAATCGGAGACAGCGAGTTATCATTAACTTTTGTCGATAATGAAAAGATTCATGAAATTAACCGGGAATATCGAGGAATCGATCGTCCGACTGATGTGATTTCCTTTGCTTTGGAGGAAAATACAGAAGGTGAAATGGAAATTATCGGACAAGATATGCCGCGTGTGTTAGGTGATATTATCATTTCCATACCAAGAGCAAAACAGCAAGCAGAGGAATATGGTCATTCGTTTATGAGAGAATTGGGTTTCCTTGCTGTTCACGGGTTTTTACACTTGTTGGGCTATGATCACGGAACAAAAGAAGAAGAGCAGCAAATGTTTTCGAGACAAGAAGAAATTCTCCAAGAGTTTGGATTAACCAGGTAGGGAAGGTTCTACCATGAGGAGATTCTTTTTATCTTTTCGCTATGCATTTGAAGGATTAATGACCGCTTTTAAACGTGAAAGAAATTTAAAAGTACATATGATTGCAGCTTTCCTTGTGATCGTTTTTGGCTTTGTCTTTCAGCTAACCATTTCTGAGTGGATGATTCTTATCCTAACTATAGCCGTTGTGATTATTGCTGAATTAATCAATACCGCTATTGAACGGACCGTCGATTTGGTGAGTCCAAAATATCATCCGCTGGCGAAAGAGGCAAAAGATATTGCTGCGGCTGCCTGTCTCATTTCCGCTGTAACAAGTGTGATTATTGGAATTTTGCTGTTTGGTTCCAAGCTTTATATCTTTTTCATTGATTAATTGAAATTTCCTTCTAAGGTATAGCCTTAAATGAGGTTAACTACAGATTTTTCTAACCAACAAACACGAAAGGCCGGATTTTTTCGTAAAATCTTTTTAAACGCTTAGTATTAATGCCTATAATTCGAAAATATAAAAGAGTTAGTCTATTCTACAAATTGACTATTAACAAATGGATATTTTTATAGTAAAATAAATTTAAGTCAGTAAGAAAGGATTCGACAGTGATGGATATTGAACAATTAATTGAAGAAGCAAAAGAAGCAAGAAAACAAGCATACGTCCCTTATTCCAAATTTGCCGTTGGAGCGGCGTTGCTGACGGAAAATGGTAAAGTATACCGAGGCTGTAATATTGAAAATGCAGCCTACAGTATGGCGAATTGTGCCGAAAGAACTGCATTTTTTAAAGCGATTTCAGAAGGTGAAAAAAACTTTAAATTGTTGGCTGTTGTTGCCGACACGGATCGGCCCTGCTCTCCTTGTGGTGCTTGCCGTCAAGTGATTTCAGAATTTTGTCCGCCCGATATGAAAGTTGTTTTAACCAATCTAAAGGGCGACTTGCTGGAAACAACCGTCAAAGAGTTATTACCGGGCGCATTTAACGCGGGTGATTTACATGAGTAACGGTGAAAAGACATACAAATCAGGTTTTATCACCATCATTGGTCGCCCCAACGTAGGAAAATCGACATTTTTAAACAAAGTAATCGGTCAAAAGATTGCTATAATGAGCGACAAGGCACAAACGACAAGAAATAAAATCCAAGGAGTTCTCACAACCGAAGAGGCGCAAATGATCTTTATCGATACACCTGGCATCCACAAACCGAAGCATCGTTTGGGGCAATTTATGATAAAAGTGGCGACAAACACATTGAATGAAGTAGATCTTATTTTATTTATGGTTAATGCTTCGGAAGGATTTGGTCGCGGTGAAGAATTTATTTTGGAGAAATTACAAGGGATTCAAACGAAAGTATTTTTAGTTATTAATAAAATTGATTTAGTTCATCCGGATGATTTAATCACCATCATTGACCGGTATAAAGACAAATTTCCATTTTCTGAAATCGTACCGATCTCTGCTCTCGAAGGAAATAATGTGGATCATCTACTTCATACGATCCAAAAATATTTGCCTGAAGGTCCACAATATTATCCGAGTGATCAAGTAACCGATCATCCCGAAAGATTTATTATTGCCGAGCTAATCAGGGAAAAAGTACTCCAATTAACTAGGGAAGAGATTCCACATTCGGTAGCGGTAATCATTGAAAAAAATGAAACGAGAGAAAACGGAACCGTCCATATTATGGCAGCCATAATTGTTGAAAGAGATTCCCAAAAAGGGATCATTATCGGAAAACAAGGAAGTATGCTCAAGGAAGTCGGGAAGAGGGCGAGAACTGATATTGAAAATTTGCTCGGGTCAAAAGTGTTTTTGGAATTATGGGTGAAAGTTCAAAAAGACTGGCGGAATAAAGCGTCTCTCCTGAAAGAATTCGGTTATCGTGAAGATGAATATTAATGATTTTGTTGTCGCCGATGATTAAGAAAATGACAAAATCTGTAACTTATGATTTTTTTAAAGTAAGGAAACATAACGATTAGGTTAAGGTCTTAGCTAGTTTAAAAATTTGAAAGGTGGGGATTTCCATGTTACATTTTACTTGGAAGGTTTTTACCCAAACAGGAAATATTGACACATATCTCCTTTACAAGGAATTATCAAAAGAAATGGAACAAGCACCAGAAAATAATCTAGAACTAGCTGATGTTGATATTTCTGTGACCTGAAACCTTTACGTTAAAATCGGATGGTGACCTTCAATGCTTCAAAAAGTTGAAGGTATTGTTCTGCGCTCGATCGATTATGGAGAAACGAATAAAATATTGACCATTTATTCTCGTGAAATCGGAAAATTTGGCGCTGTGGCCAGAGGAGCGAAAAAACCAAACAGCCGGCTTGCCTCTGTGTCACAGCCTTTTACTTATGGGTATTTTCTTTGTTTCACCGGTCAAGGTTTAGGAACAATCCAACAAGGTGAAATCATTGAGATATTTCGCTCAATCACGAATGATCTGATCTCCACGGCCTATGCTTCATACATAGTTGAATTGTTAGATAAAAGTACCGACGAGCGTAAGAACAACCCTTTTTTATTTGAATTGTTATATCAAACCTTGAAATATATAGACGAGGGATATGAACCTCAAATTATCAAAAATATTTTCGAGATAAAAATGCTGCCCGTTTTAGGGTTGCGTCCAAATTTTGACTGTTGCGCCATTTGTGGAAATCAGGACGGTCCATTTGTTTTTTCAATTAAAGAGGCCGGTATTTTATGTGAACATTGCCTGCATCATGATCCGCATCATTTAAAGGTTAACCAAGCGACCATCCGCTTATTACGACTGTTTTTTCATTTTGATCTTAATCGGTTAGGAACGATTAATGTAAAAGAATCAACAAAAAAGGAACTTGAGACATGTATATCCGCTTATTATGAAGAATATTCCGGTTTATATTTAAAAGCGAAAAAGTTTTTACAACAGTTGGATAAACTTCAATAACTTTCATTAGTCAACAGTGAAAACAAATCAGCTGCTCAATATTCGGTGGATATTGACATGAATCATTTTTTTCGATATGATACGTTAAAAATATACTTTTTTATTGCAGTGAAGGAAAGGAGTACTTAATTACCTCTATAAGAGCGAACCTAGGATGGTGCAAGCTAGGTATAGAGCATTAAGGAATGGCGTTCCTGAGCAATTTGTAATAAAGGTGGTCGGCAAAAATCCGGCAAATAGGGTGGAACCGCGGGAAAAACTCTCGTCCCTATGCTGTTCATTGGCATAGGGATGGGAGTTTTTTGTTCTAGTATAAGAAAGTATAAAAATACAGGTAAATAACTCGGGATTAGTTTTATTGTC
>NZ_JAJCHL010000219.1:0-563 GCF_020554505.1 Caldibacillus sp. 210928-DFI.2.18 | reverse complement strand
AGCGCCTGCTTTGCACGCAGGAGGTCAGCGGTTCGATCCCGCTAGGCTCCACCATTTATTATTTATAATAATTTAATATGGCGGCGTAGCTCAGCTGGCTAGAGCGTACGGTTCATACCCGTGAGGTCGGGGGTTCGATCCCCTCCGCCGCTATTATTTTATATTTTTAAGTAAATAATAAAATTGACCTTTAGTTTTAGCTGGTTAGTGCAAAGCGTCTTTGATTAAATCTCTTGTTATGCCCATAAGTTTTTTGATATGGGTACGAATAAATTTTAGTTATTGAAAATGGAAAATTTTTTAAAACGTATCAATGGACCTTTAGCTCAGCTGGTTAGAGCAGACGGCTCATAACCGTCCGGTCGTAGGTTCGAGTCCTACAAGGTCCACCATATTTGTTTGGAGGAATACCCAAGTCTGGCTGAAGGGATCGGTCTTGAAAACCGACAGGCGGGTTACACCGCGCGGGGGTTCGAATCCCTCTTCCTCCGCCATATGTTAATAATTTTATTATCGCGGGGTGGAGCAGTCTGGTAGCTCGTCGGGCTCATAACCCGAAGGTC
>NZ_JAJCHL010000218.1:0-567 GCF_020554505.1 Caldibacillus sp. 210928-DFI.2.18 | reverse complement strand
TCGCCAAAAACATGACTTTCTGACCTAAAAACGACGACGAGAACAAGTCTCGCCGCCAAAAACACGACTTTCTCACCCCAAAACGGCGACGAGAACAGGGCTCGTCGCCAAAAAATGGAGTTTCCCGGCTCAAAATGACGACGAGAACAGGGCTCGTCGCCAAAAAAGGGAGATTTCCGCACAAAAAAGACGACGAGAACGAGTTTCGTCGCCAAAAAAAGGAGATTTCCGCACAAAAAAGACGACGAGAACGCGGCTCGTCGCCAAAAAATGGAGTTTCCCGGCTCAAAATGGTGACGAGATTAAGTCTCGTCGCCAAAAACATGACTTTCTGACCTAAAAACGACGACGAGAACAAGTCTCGCCGCCAAAAACACGACTTTCTCACCCCAAAACGGCGACGAGAAAAGGTCTCGCCGCCAAAAAATGGGGTTTCTCGGCTCAAAATGACGACGAGAAAGAGTCTCGTCGCCAAAAAATGGGGTTTCTCGGCTCAAAATGGTGACGAGATTAAGTCTCGCCGCCAAAAACACGACTTTCTCACCCCAAAACGGCGACGAGAAAAGG
>NZ_JAJCHL010000217.1:0-573 GCF_020554505.1 Caldibacillus sp. 210928-DFI.2.18 | reverse complement strand
ATTATTTCATCCCAATGACTAAAGTCATGGGCTTTCATAATGCAGTTTTCGTAACTAGATCGCTTTACTTACTCGATCTGCCTTTTCTTTTCCCTACATTTAACACGACTCAAAATAATTGTGCTTTAGGCGTGTGCTATAGAAAAATGCCCTTTTTCGGGGCTGAACAAAATGATTATCTTATTCCGGCTTTACATAATCAAATGTAAGCTCATCATCGTTCGGATCATAATCTACATGGAGATCATGTCCATCAAAAAACCAAACATCGGAAGTTTCTACATAAAAATCGATACCATCCTTTTCGGTGTAAACAGCCATATCAACTGGATCATTATCCTGGGTAAAACCAAGGGCAAAGTTTTTTTGTACCGGACTCGACCCATAAATTTTACTAAAAAACTTAACTTTATCACCTTTTTTTAAGCCCATTGACTCCTTAAACCATTCAAGTGCGTTTTGACTTATTATAATTTCCATAGTTCCACTCCTCGATGCTGTAGAATCTGTTTATTTTTAGAGCCTTTGCCAAAATGCTGTATCTCCTGAAGCAGTAGGCAGTCAGACAATTAA
>NZ_JAJCHL010000216.1:0-611 GCF_020554505.1 Caldibacillus sp. 210928-DFI.2.18 | reverse complement strand
GCTCATAAATCCTTCTCCTATTTGGTTTTTTTGTTTGTTCAGCAACCCCTATTTAAGAAATAAAGGAATAATGGATAGGCATAAAAATTAAAATTAAAATTTTCGATTATATATGAATATGCAAGTTAAGGATCGTCAGCCTATTTATATCCTTTTGGGGTGTAACTTCTAAAGAAAACTTGAGCGTTTGAGCCTAATAGACGACTCGTGACGCGGTCGTTCACCACAAGATTTTTATAGGCTGCGATCTATTCGTTTAAAAAGTAATTACTCTTTAAACTGATGAACCTAGGCTTTTGAAGCCCTTCCAGCATTTCTTGCCTTCCTATACGCTTATACTTATGCCTAGAAATTCCCCAATACATGTCGGAAATACATCTTAACTGAAATTTATATATTTTTAACTTATAAGAAAGGGATAAAACAGTAACGTAGGGATTTTTTTACCAAATATATGCACCTTCACAAGTATTCGCCTGTGGTTCGTAATAACAATGTTGTTTATATTGTCCCGTAAATGGCTGATTATACCACGTAGGTGGACATGGGGCATAGGGAGTGAACTACCCTCCACTTACCACCCTTGCGGGTCGCTTGAAGTGGGGGCTTCT
>NZ_JAJCHL010000215.1:0-618 GCF_020554505.1 Caldibacillus sp. 210928-DFI.2.18 | reverse complement strand
ATTAAATTTTGATTGGTTAACTTTTCAAAATGGATAATGTCAAAAAAATAGGGAAGTGGATAAACTTCATTCAACAAATCGTCCAGTTCGAAAAAGGTTTTTCCTGTAACTTTTTCACTCTGAATCGCAATATCTACATCAGAGCCCTTTTTATAATTTCCCATTGCCCGACTACCATAAAGAATAGCACGGTCGATTTCATCAAATTGTTTCAATGCTTTTAATATATAATCCATGTCCTTTTCTAATAACCCATACATATTTAATACTCCTCCAAGAGTTTTTCATATAAGGATTTGAATAATGGGAAATACACTTGTTGAATATCCTGAACAAATTTTTCCGTAAATTGCTTATCATATGCATGCGTCGTTAAATTTCGACTCGACAATGCCTCTATCCATACATGTCCATCATCAATAACTTCCATTTGGTACGCCTGCTTACTGGTTTCCCTCGGGCTTTTTACAATATATCTTTGTGCCTCTAAGTAATCTTTCAACACTTTGAGAGCCAGATCAAAAGTGATTTCAAAAAATTGAATAAGACCTGCTTTTTCAATTTCAGAAGTTAGTTCCAGAGAGGAGTATTTTCCAATAGCTGATATGATTTTTTAAA
>NZ_JAJCHL010000214.1:0-636 GCF_020554505.1 Caldibacillus sp. 210928-DFI.2.18 | reverse complement strand
CAGCCGAGAAACTCCATTTTTTGACGACGAGATTCATTCTCGTCGCCATTTTCAGCCGGAAAACTCTCTTTTTTGGAGACGAAGCCCATTCTCGTCACCATTTTCAGCCGAGAAACTCCATTTTTTGACGACGAGAACCTTTCTCGTCACCATTTTCAGCCGAGAAACTCCATTTTTTGACGACGAGATTCATTCTCGTCGCCATTTTCAGTCGAAAAACTCTCTTTTTTGGCGACGTAGCCTATTCTCGTCGTCACTTTTGGGTGAGAAACTCCTTTTTTGGGCGACGAGACCTTTTCTCGTCGCCATTTTCAGCCGAAAAACCCTCTTTTTTGGCGACGAAGCCTATTCTCGTCGTCACTTTTGGGTGAGAAACTCCTTTTTTGGGCGACGAGACCTTTTCTCGTCGCCATTTTCAGCCGAAAAACCCTCTTTTTTGGCGACGAAGCCTATTCTCGTCGTCACTTTTGGGTGAGAAACTCCTTTTTTGGGCGACGAGACCTTTTCTCGTCGCCATTTTCAGCCGAAAAACCCTCTTTTTTGGCGACGAAGCCTATTCTCGTCGTCACTTTTGGGTGAGAAACTCCTTTTTTGGGCGACGAGACCTTTTCTCGTCGCCATTTTCAGCCGAAAAAC
>NZ_JAJCHL010000213.1:0-651 GCF_020554505.1 Caldibacillus sp. 210928-DFI.2.18 | reverse complement strand
CGACTTTGACAGTCAAAAGAACAAAAACTCCCCGAAAACAGCGGTATAATCGTGTTTTTGAGGAGTTTTTTATTTTTTTATTTGTAGATATGCATTTGTTCTTTTGTCTTTTTGACCATAAGCCGGAATATCCTTTAAATGAAGTGTTGATAAAATATCAGAAAAGACATCATCGGCTTTATTTTTTATAAAAATTTCTCTCTCATCAACGTTCAGTTTAGTGATTGTTGCACTTCGGATGGCATCCTGTATTTTCTCCGTGGAATAATTTTTTCCCTTCTGATGAAGATAATATTCCAATAATCGTTGAATGACTAAAGCCAGATAACAAATAACAAAGTGGCCTTGAATGCTTTCTTCGGTCCAAACATAAATGGGACGAGCTTCAAAATTACTTTTTAGCACTCGGAAACTTTCTTCAATTTTCCAGAGTCCATGATAGGCATTTAAAACCTGTTCTGGTGTTAAAGAAGAGTCACTGTATTGGATACCATAGTAGCCATCAAATTGTTTATCTATTTCAAGTTGCTTCTCGTTAAAAGTGATTTGGTTATCATCCCATAGGCTTAATTGAACATACTTCTTCCCGCCTTTTTTCATTTCTGCCTTCATTTGTGATTTTGATTCAACCAATCTCTTTGATTTTTCTAC
>NZ_JAJCHL010000212.1:0-660 GCF_020554505.1 Caldibacillus sp. 210928-DFI.2.18 | reverse complement strand
TCCATGACTAAACCCCCCCTCCCATTACAAACTAAAATCTTACTTTTATTTTCTTTTGCCCTCTCTGTCGCTCTGCCTTAACTACGTATTTCTTGCCGAGAAAAACTTCAATTTAAGCTATTCTCCAAAAATCTTAGCGTATATTTTTTTCTTTTTTTTTTCCAAAGTGACAGGTGCCCCGGGTAACCCAGTTCCTCACTTTTTTTTACTGCGGAAAATACGGAAGCGGAAGCGGAAGCGGAAAATACGGAAGCGGAAAATACGGAAGCGGAAAATACGGAAGCGGAAAATACGGAAACGCGCGGGAACATACAAAATATACCTTTCTCACACAAGAAATATATGCTACTTGCAAAATATCATACCAAAAAACTTTTCACAACCGAAACCAAAACCAACGGATATCATACATTACACTACCACCATTCAAACTTTACTACTATCCTCCCTTCAGTTTCCCTTTTTCTGCCTTTTTCGGTGACGGAAATACGCTTCAGAGACCCTAAAGGGAAATCCATGCCATAACAGGAAAGTAACATCCCAATGCGGACTATACCACCCCACCACACTCCTACCAATAATGGTAACTATTCTATGTTTTCTTACTCCTATGTCTATTCATCTTTCATCTGACTACCTAATACTATGCAAAAATGTAAA
>NZ_JAJCHL010000211.1:0-665 GCF_020554505.1 Caldibacillus sp. 210928-DFI.2.18 | reverse complement strand
TTGTGCCGCAAAACCGCATTTTTTGGCGACGAGACCACTTCTCGTCGTCGTTTTGTGCCACGAAACCTCACTTTTTGGCGACGAGACCACTTCTCGTCGTCTTTTTGAAGCGCGAAAACTACTTTTTTGGCGACGAGACCACTTCTCGTCGTCGTTTGGAGGCGGGAAACCTTCTTTTTTGGCGACGAGACCACTTCTCGTCGTCGTTTTGTGCCGCAAAACCGCATTTTTTGGCGACGAGACCACTTCTCGTCGTCGTTTTGAAGCGCGAAAACTACTTTTTTGGCGACGAGACCCTTTCTCGTCGTCGTTTTGAGACGGAAAACGCTATTTTTTGGCGACGAGACCTTTTCTCGTCGTCGTTTTGTGCCGGAAACGCTATATTTTGGCGACGAGACCACTTCTCGTCGTCTTTTTGTGCCGGGAAACCTCACTTTTTGGCGACGAGACCACTTCTCGTCGTCGTTTTGAGCCGAAAAACCGCATTTTTTGGCGACGAGACCACTTCTCGTCGTCGTTTTGTGCCGGGAAACCTCACTTTTTTGGCTACGAGACCTTTTCTCGTCACCCTTTTTAACCGTGAAACCCCGTTTTTTAGCGACGAGATCCTTTCTCGTCGTCTTTTTGAGCCGCAAAACCGCATTTTTTGGCGACGAGACCACTTC
>NZ_JAJCHL010000210.1:0-685 GCF_020554505.1 Caldibacillus sp. 210928-DFI.2.18 | reverse complement strand
ATGACTTACAAGGGTAGTAGTTTCTATTTGGCTTGTCAAGGAAAGCACTTGACAAGCCAAATAGAAACTACTAGGTGGTCTGTAAGTCAAATGAAGGAGTTACTGTGATAACTCAGTTACCTTTAAATCCAATCCACCTGCAATAAGATAGATCATCGTTATTAAGTTTTTGGTTGAGCGGTATCCTCTTGCTTGTCGTTTTGCCGTTTGAATTAATCCGTTTGTTGCTTCGAGGATTCCATTATTGATACGGCTTTTAAACCATTGAAGGATGCCGTCACGATGCTTGTGTATGCTTTTGGCTACTTTAACCATATCAGGAATCTGGGAACGTCTTGCCCAAGAAAGCCATTCGTCCAAATAAGCTTCTGCTTCAGAGATATCCTTCTCCCAAAAGCGTTGAAATGCGACTCTCAGCTGATATGCTTTCGCTGTCTTTAAGTCTTGATCTTTTAATTTTAACAATGTTTCTTTTTGTTTAGGGTTTAAATTGCTTTCATTTTTTATCCATGAATAGCGGCTGTTTTTTAACTCAGGATTGCTTCTTTGCTCTTTACGTCGTGTCTCGTCTAGTGCTTCATTAATCATTTTCATAACATGAAATTTATCGAAAGTCAGTGAAGCATTTGGAAATTGTTCTTCAACACCTTTAATAAAAGCTGGAGACATATCAATACTGATTTCT
>NZ_JAJCHL010000021.1:0-44296 GCF_020554505.1 Caldibacillus sp. 210928-DFI.2.18 | reverse complement strand
AAATCATTAATGGTCTTTTCGAGTTCTATTTCATCACACAGTTTGGATAAAAGCTGAGACGGACCCACATGTAAAGTTAAAATTTGATCTGACATGAATATTCCCTCGTTTTCTCCATAGTTTAGATAATCATTCAATTCTACAAAGAAGAGGAAAATTCCTTTAAAAAAATCAAAAATACAAAAAATTTACGTGCGGAATATGCGTTTAAAGTCAACAATATTAGAAATATGAAATTTTGCAGGTTTTTCGAATATGAAAATTCTCTGCTTTTGCGGTAGGAGTTGTTAAAAACGGGGTACATATAGCTGTCTATAAAAAGGAGAGAGAACTTGATCATAAGAACTAGCTGAAAAAGCGGACAACAAATGTATCGTCCGCTATTTTCCGGGTTAACTAAAAAGATCTTCTAAATATTTTCTTGCAGAAGCTTCATCTTGCAATGCCGAGGCTTCTCGTTGTTCATCCTTCTTTAACTTGGCTAAAGCTTTTTCTAAAACTTTCTCGGCATCTGCTTGAGGGATTACAACGACACCATCTGCATCACCGACAATAATGTCACCGGGGGTAATGGATACGCCGCCACAGGAAATCGGAACATTTATTTCCCCAGCGCCATTCTTAAAACTTGCCGCTACAGTTGTCCCTTTAGAAAACACGGGAAAGTTAAGGGAACGGACACCGATTAAATCCCGAATAACACCGTCAACGATAATACCGGCAATGCCAAGTTTTTGCGCCAAACTCACAACAAAATCTCCGGCAACTGCCCGATAAGATTCCCCTTTTGCATCTACAACGAGGACATCTCCGGGTGAAGCTTCCTTGATTGCTTTCAAAACCATTGTGTTGTCCCCGGCCGGAATCTTTACAGTAAATGCCCGGCCAGCAACTTTATATGAATCTTGCAATGGTTTAATGGATGGATCCAAATTATTCATGCCATTTAATGCATCAGAAATACAGGTGGTCGGTAGATCATAAAATTGTTTCATCCATTTTTCCAATTTTGGTAACCTCCTAATTATTTAATCCTATATTACTATTATAAATTTACATGAAAAATAATGAAAATTAAAATAGAAAAAAATTATAAAAGAAGATAAGCAAAAGAAATGGTTTTGAATATGATGTATCCAAAAAATTTTTGCCTTTTAGGTACATACCTAGCCATAAAAAAAACCTTTGCATACCTTGTAATTGAATAGCTTAGGTTGATTCATTATTTTAATAATGAATGGCCTATAAAATAAGAGGAGGATGCGTATATGCATAATGAAATAAATTCCCCTTATATAAATGGGGGAGAAGAAAGAATTTACGGCAGACCATTTGGTTACGGCAGACCATTTTGGTCGGGTAGACCGTTTTGGTATGGCAGACCTTTCGGATATGGCTTTGGCGGTCCGTTTCTTGGCGGTGTTTTAGGTGGCCTTCTGGGTAGTACACTGGTAGCACCATTTACTTTTGGTTCCCCTTATCCCTTTGGATACGGTGGGTATCCATTTTATCCGTATTGGTAATTTCAAAACTCGGATATATAAATGAACGACGGAAATGGCAGAGTGGGCTTGTCCAAAAAGGCATATACATGCATGTTGGCGGCCCTTTTTTATTGAAAAAAAAGCATCATACTTAACCAATCATTTTGCTTTTATCGAAAATATCATTTACTTATCAGCACATTTATATTACAAAACATTAACAAAGTCCTACAAATCTACCAAATTTCTACAATTATATGTATAATGATAATAGGATCTAAAGACTAATGAGAAATGGCCGATATAAAGAAAAAGGGGGGTATCCATTGAGTAATAAAAAAGTAATCATGTCAGTAACAGCAAGTGCAGCAATTGCCTCTGCTCTACTTGGTGCTAATGAAACAGAAGCAGCAACTTATAAAGTCCAACGCGGGGATTCTTTATGGGCAATTGCACAAAAGTATAATGTTAGTGTGACTCAGTTGAAAAGTTTGAATCAATTAACATCTGATGTCATCTATCCAAACCAAGTTTTGGAAACAGGGAGTAGCGAAACTAGTCAAACTACTCCATCAAGTTCTACGAATCAACCGGTTTCAACAGCAGCAAGTACATACACGGTCAAGAGTGGCGACACCTTGAGTAAAATTGCTTTACAACATAACATTTCGTTAAAAGACTTAATGGCATGGAACAATTTAACTTCTTCATTAATTTATCCTGGGAATGTACTTGTCGTGAGCGGTCAGGGACATTCGTCAAGTTCCAGTGATCAGAATCAGAATTCCGCACCGCCATCCAATCAAAATTCAGGTACACAAGGTGGCTCCACAATCACTTATACGATTAAAAGCGGCGATACCTTAAGCGGCATTGCTTTTAAATATAAAGTTTCCGTCCAAGATTTAATGGCATGGAATAATTTAACGACCACCTTAATTTTCCCGGGTAATACTTTAACTGTCAAAAATGCTCAAACATCAACGGATACAAGTTCAAATTCAACTTCTAATTCGAATCAAAATGGCTCGGCTTCTTCGGATTATACCGTTCAAGCAGGGGACTCTTTATGGAAAATTGCAAGTAAATTTGGCGTTAGTGTCGCTAATTTAAAGAGCTGGAATAATTTGAGCTCTGATGTGATTTATGTAGGTCAAAAATTAACCATTCAAGGTTCAGCGGGATCTGGTGTTTCCAATAATTCCGGAAGTAATACATCTACTAATACCAATGGCAGTTATAATGTTAATACGCTAGTCAGCGTAGCAAAAAGTTTACTCGGTATCCCTTATGTATGGGGTGGCACTACGCCAAGCGGTTTTGATTGCAGTGGCTTTATTTATTATGTTTATAAACAAGCCGGTAAAGATATTAAGCGTTATTCGAGTGAAGGATATTTTGATCGTTCGTATTATGTAAACAATCCGGAAGTTGGCGATCTTGTATTCTTTAAAAATACATATAAAGCCGGCATTTCTCACTTGGGCATATATTTGGGGAACAATCAATTTATTAATGCAGGTTCCGACGGCGTGGAAATTGCTAGTCTAGACAATCCTTATTGGAAACGCCACTTTGACAGTTTTAAGAGATTTTATTAATATCTTTCCTTTCAAAATAATAAAATCAGTAAAGAGACCTCATTTCTTTTTAAAATGAGGTCTTTCGCTGTAGCGGGAATTTAAATGAGGGTAGTTAGTCACATCCGTGTTTGAAGGAAAATGAGGTGGAGGCTAAACTTAACTGGAGTGTTTTATGATGTTATCCCCACATTTTCATTAAGTCATTTGTTACTAAAATTTCAATTTCTCCGCTACCTGAATAAATCGATTTCACTTTAGCCAAAATCCGTTTACTCAAGGCGATTTTTGGTCTTAATTCCTCAACAATTTGTTCCGGTAACCAGCCAACGATATTTCCATTACGATTATAGACAGCAATGCCATTAAAACTTTTTTCGCTATCTTCTATTATTTCATCGATAATATAGAGCTGCTCATTTATTTTTAAATTAGTGATTGGATCATCAGCATTATTCGAGGGTTTTAATAATTTGAAGGTCGTATTTATATATGGCTCGGTAAGATTCCAACCGCAATGATTACAAATCTTAATTAAGTTGTTTTTATTAACGTAACTATACTTCTTACAACGTGGACAAGTCATAAACGTAAAATTTTCCTTATTATTCGTTTGATAATGTTTATGCGTGGAAGAATTGGGTTGGCTGGTTGACGGTCCATGTCGACTTTTCTTTTGATCGTACAATAGTATGCTAACAAAAATGATTAACATAGTTATAATAGTAGTAATCCACATCATGGTTCTCACCTCCTTATATGCAATTTATAAAAAATTATTTCCCTAAAAATGTGAACTTGTAGGGGGGAAGCGCTTCCATTTCTATTATTATTATATCATATATTAACGTAAATTTGTATCGGTTAACCTAAAAATAAAGGGGACTTACCAAGCATTTAATTAGGTAAAAATTACATAACACTTATTAATTAAATTCACAAATTATCCAAAAATCAAGATTGCCGCGAAAAACTTTTACTGATATACTAAGAGCAAGAAATGTTTGTGAAATATTTCACAATTAGTGTTTTCTAGAATTACAGCCCAATTTTATGATGAGGTGATGATCATGCAAATTACAATGTCTGAAAAAGTTTTCAATTGGTACAAAGAAGAGTTATCCTTAAATCAGGGAGATTTTGTACGTTTTTATATTCGTTACGGCGGTTTTAATTCTTTTATTAGCGGCTTTTCACTGGGAATGGATAAAGATATACCTGAACGTTCCAATATTCAACTGGAAAAGGACGGTGTTATTTTCTTTATTGAGGATGAGGATATTTGGTATTTTGATGATAAAGATTTAGTTATTGAATTTAACGAAAAATTAGGAGAGCCGGAATTTCGACAAGCAGTGTAAAATATATGGATTAGATCAAACCGGCGCAACATAAGAAAATCTATAAATCCAATCGTATTCCTCTGGATTTTCATTTCTCCAGCTTTTCCTAATGAAAGCATTCCTCCAAAGGTTAGTATATCTGACCAATCCACCTTTCACACAGGTGGTTTTTTTAGCTAATAGGAAAGTAAAAATTTTTCAATTTCTACTTTCCTAACGCATAAGTGCACAAGGAAAGCTTCGCGGGAATACATCGCAGCCGAAAAAATTTTATATTTTTTCGGTGACTAGAGAAGCTTCGGTAGCATTACCTCGCAAGCGAAAAAATTTTTTTTGCTGACTACGAATTTGCCCTCACCTAAAGGATCGGACGCCCAAGTTTTCCTTATACACCTGAAAATAATTATGTACTTACTTCTATTATGTAAATAGTCATAGTATGATAAAACTAATGAATCTAGCCCATAGTTAAACATAAACGCCAATTCTATCGTATAATCTAACGTAATGTGGAAATAAAAGGAGAATTCATTATGCAAGGGGTAACCAAACAGAATATTATTGTCACGTCCTTAACTATTGCTACTTTCTTAACAGCCATTGAAGGGACAATTGTTAGTACTGCTATGCCGAAAATTGTTGAGGATTTAGGCGGGAGCAGCTTATATACTTGGGTCATCTCTGTTTATTTATTGGCCACGGTCATCAGTACACCTATTTTTGGAAAATTAGCCGATCTATATGGTCGGAAAATTATGTTTCAAATTGGCGTTGTCATTTTTTTACTTGGATCTACTTCATCCGGTCTGTCACAAACTATGGAACAACTTGTTATTTTTAGGTTGATCCAAGGAATTGGTGCAGGTGCGCTGGCCACTATTCCAATGACGATTATTGGGGATGTTTTTTCATTTGAACAACGGGCAAAAATTCAAGGATGGATCAGTAGTGTATGGGGCATTTCAGGGGTCATTGGTCCAATTGTCGGCGGTTTTATCGTGGATGCAATTTCTTGGCATTGGATTTTCTTCATGAACTTACCGTTTGGAATCATTTCTTTAATTCTTTTACAACAAGCGCTCCATGAACAATTATCAAAGAAAAAACAAATAATTGATTATGCTGGAATTATTACTTTTACAATCAGTATGACGGCTTTTTTGTTGGCCCTTAACATCGTAAAAGTAGAAAAACAAATGACAACGAATTTATTTTTTTGGTTGCTCATTTCGCTCGTTTTCATGTGTCTATTTCTTTTTATTGAGGCAAAAGGAAAAGAACCGATGCTGCCACTTTCTTTATTTAAAAACAGATTTATCACAGTTTCCAATATTGCCTCATTTTTTATTGGCTTTATTTTAGTAACGGTCACCTTTTATATTCCTTTATGGGTGCAAGGGGTAAGCGGGTTAAACGCCACTTTATCCGGAATCGCTATGTTGCCAATGTCCATCACATGGATGATTGGTGCGATGATAACCGGCAAACTTTTTGAAAAAATAACGGTAGCTTCTATAGCGATTATTGGGAGCACCATGATTATTTTTGCTTGTATCGGTCTTGTATTCTTTCAAGCAAATACAATAATTCCTTGGATGATGGTGACAACAGGAATTTTAGGCATTGGTTTCGGCCTGTCCAGTACGCTTTATACAGTTGTCGTTCAATCAGCAGTAGAGTGGAATTTTCGTGGTGCAGCGATGGGTACCATTAATTTAATGCGGAATCTTGGTCAAACGATTGGAATTGCCGTATCCGGTTTATGGTTAGGTGAAGAATTACATGGTAGTCAATTAGCGGAAAGTTTACATCATGTCTTTTTCTTTTTAGTTATACTCGCAATATTGACATTCTTATTTGCAATGATGTTAATTGGTAGAAAACTAAAACAAACAACACATTAATCACCGACATGCTTAAAACGATTGGAGACTTTTTTACATTTATAGACGAGTGAAGGAGTTAAACATAAACATGCTTGAAGAGATTGATTTTAACATCCGGGACATAAAGGCGAATAAATGAAATTTGTTTGAAGAGATTGCAAAAAATGGCGTTCGGGGAAGGAGTAATTTAACTTTTTACGGCAAGTCAGGAACTCCTGTTTTCGGGCCAGCTAAAAAACACTGCCCCATTCATACCGGATGGGGCAGGTAGAATTAATTATTTCACCCGTTTATAGTTTTTATGATTGACAACCGTTTTAACTGGCTCGCCTGTTTTTGGATTTATTCCAAGCTGGATAATGACAGAGTTCTCTTTAACAATCAGAACTTCTCCTTTTTTTCCTTTATAACGTCCTCTCTTAACTTCAACCATGTCTCCTTCCTTTGCCTTTTTCCGTTTTCCTTCAAGATTCCCCTTTGTTACCGTTTCTTTTTCCATTTTATTCCCTCACTTTTGCAGATTCTAAGGCTAGTGGCTATTTATTAATATGACCAAACATTGGATAGTTCATGATAAGTTCATTGGATTAAAAAAGCACTAACATGAAAATTTTCCATGATAACATGAAATAGGGTGTAAGTATTTCAATGGTTCTGCCGGTGGTAAGGATGTCAAGGCGGAGATGAGTATAGAACGTGGAACTACTATTTCAACTCAAAATAAAAATTTAAGAAAAAGTAAATTAGGTATTGAATTAGAACTAATGTTTGGTATATAATAAGAACAAAGGTTCGTTGTGGGGTGATAGGTTGAAAACTTTACTTTTGAATGCTGCAAAAAGCGGAGAAAGACTTGAAATGATTTACCTTTCCGAAAAAAATATCATAACACATAGAATTATTACAGTTAGAAGAATTGGAGAAGAACATTTCCAAGCTTATTGCTATACAAAAAGACAAATTCGTACTTTTAAAATAAAAAACGTGCTATCAATTGTTCCATTAAGAAGTCGAAAACGGGCAAATTAGTTGGAAATTAAGGACTTAAGATCCAGACGCACAAGCATGTTGGGAAGAACAGGGAATGTTTCGAGAACTCAATCTGCTATATCCAGTGGCTGTCCAATTATGTTAACGGTACAATTAAGTTGTAGCTTTTTTAATAAAATTGGATTAGAAAAAGAGACTTAATAGTTTTGAATGGAAACTGTATTAAATTTTATCAATTTGGTCATCCAAAAGATGTGTTAAGAGTTGAGTCTAAAAAGATTGAACCACCTAGAGAAAAAGAAGTACTTGTTCGAATGTTGGCTCGCCCTATCAATCCTTCTGATCTAATACCAATTAGAGGGGCATATTCACATCGGATTTCTTTACCGAATATTCCCGGTTATGAAGGTGTTGGTATTGTAGAAGAAGTAGGTCCTTTTGTTTCTAAAAGTCTTATTGGAAAACGTGTTTTGCCTTTACGTGGGGAAGGGACTTGGCAAGAGCTTGTTAAGACAACAGCAGAGTTTGCAGTACCCGTACCGGATTCCATTGATGATTTCACGGCAGCACAATTGTATATTAATCCAATTACAGCATGGGTGATTTGTACGGAAGTTTTGAAATTGAGGCCCAATGATGTTTTACTCGTAAATGCTTGTGGATCTTCAATTGGTCATATTTTTGTACAATTATCAAAACTTTTAGGCTTTCAAATAATTGCAGTCACTCGAAATAAAAAATATACAGAAGACTTGCTTCATTTTGGCGCGTCATATGTTATAGACACTTCTGCTTTTCCACTCTATGAAACCGTTATGGAATTAACAAATGGAATGGGTGCGGATGCTGCGATTGATTCCGTGGGAGGTTCATCCGGAGACGAATTGGCATTTAGTGTTCGCCCAAATGGGAACTTTATTACTATTGGTCTTTTATCAGGGAAACAAGTAAACTGGGCGGATATTGTAAATAAAGCAAAAGTGAATGCGAATATTTTTCATTTGCGGAATTGGAATCAAAACGTCTCGGTTGAGAAATGGCAGGAATCTTTTTATCACCTAATAGGCCTCGTCGCTGATAAAAAGTTATCATTGAAATGGGTAGATTCAAAGTATGATCTGTTGAAAGTAAAAAAGCGATTGATGTTGTTGAATCTTCTAAAATAACGAAAGGAAAAGTATTTTTAACTTTTTCCGACAGAAGTCTCCCATCCTCAAGGAATGTGAAGGGTGATAGCCCAATGAGTAGGTGGGAGATGAATGTCGGTTGGCGATAGCCAAAACTTATGGTACAATAAATGAAAAGGGAACTAGTGTTCGTGATTAAAGTTAGGTGATTTGATATGACCAAGCAAAACAAAGCCTTCAAGTTCCGCTTATATCCAAATAAAGAACAGGAAGAGTTATTGTCAAAAACTTTTGGTTGTGTTCGCTTTGTCTATAATAAGATGTTAGCTGAACGCAAAGAAACGTATGAAAAATTCAAAGATGATAAGGAAACTCTTAAAAAGCAAAAGTTTCCGACACCAGCAAAGTACAAAGATGAATTTCCATTCTTAAAAGAAGTGGATTCTTTAGCTTTAGCAAACGCACAGATCCATTTACAAAATGCTTATAAGAACTTTTTTGAAGGTCGTGCGGAGTTCCCTAAATTCAAAAGTAAAAAACACAAGCAATCCTATACAACCAATATGGTCAATGGAAATATTAAGATTGAAGATGGTCATATCAAATTACCAAAGTTCAAAAAGCCGCTGAAAATGAAGCAACATAGAGAAATCCCCGCTGAGTATAAAATCAAATCTTGTACTATTTCTAAAACAAAGACAGGCAAATACTATATTTCAATTTTGACAGAATATGAGAAAGATATCCGTCCAGTAAAAATTCAGAAAGTAGTTGGTTTAGATTTTGCTATGGATGGTCTATATGTCGAAAGCGAGCAGGGTGAGAAAGCCAATTACCCACGTTACTATCGGCAAGCTTTAGTCAAATTAGCAAAAGCACAACAAATTCTTTCTCGAAGAAAGAAAGGTTCTACACGATGGGAAAAGCAACGTCTGAAAGTAGCTAAGCTGCATGAAAAGATAGCTAATCAGCGCAGAAACTTTCTTCATCACAAGTCAAAAGAATTAGCAGCAAACTATGACGCTGTGATTATTGAGGACTTAGACATGAAAGGCATGTCTCAAGCCCTCAACTTTGGAAAAAGCGTTCATGATAATGGCTGGGGTATGTTCACCACTTTCTTGGAATACAAACTAAAAGAACAAGGAAAACAGCTTGTAAAAATAGATAAATGGTTTCCTTCGACAAAAAAATGTTCCCGTTGTGGGAACGAAAAAGAAATGTCATTGTCTGAACGTGTATATAAATGTACTTGTGGCTTAGTATTAGACCGTGATTATAATTCAGCAATCAATATCAAAAAAGAAGGATTACGCTTGTTAGAATTAGCATGAAAATACAAACTCCCGGAACAGGAGGGTTAGCTCGGTCAATTTCCGGTCATGAGACAGGATTACCCGAGAAGCCCCCACTTCAAGAAACCCGCAAGGGTGGTAAGTGGAGGGTAGTTCACTTAATGCAGGTATAGAACCTCTTTCCTCTGATAAAGAAATAATAGCTCTCGAAAATATGGCAACAAATGTTGGCAGTAAAAGAATACCTAATATCGTACCAAATGTTGCTGAGCCAATGATAATCCGGTATTGGGTTCCAACAAATTCTAATGTATTTTCTGTTGGTGCGGTATCAATCAGACTGCCTGTTAAAGGTTGTTGCATCATATTTGCCATGCGGGAAATAATGACCATCGAGTTAAATAAAGATAAACCAGAGGCTAGGAGCTTTACTCTTGCACCTGAAAGTCTGACAGCATATGCAAGGGTTTCTATAGAATGAATTATCAAAATAAACAATGCGATCAGTATTAATTTATCGGTTATAAGTTCCAATGGTCAGTCCCACCCTAAAAATGTAAATAATTTTCAAATGATGATTTGCTAAGTTTCATTATGATTTTCCCCAATATGAAGAATTCAATTACTTTTATATATTTTACAACAAAAGGTCAAAAAAAGGTGTATCATCCGTTTTCATCTTAATAATTTCACCCTAACTTTACAAAAAGGGTATAGAAATGGAGGGAAGAAGATAAAGAAAAAAACAATAAACCCTTATGAATATGCCTTTTAAAGTAGTGATCTCGACTCGGTTCGAACCAGCGACCCCCACCCTGTCAAAGAAAGCTCTTAAGTTGGATGTATTCCAATATATTTTGAAGAACCCTTATTTGTCGGTTATTCTAATCAACTATTTCCGATGTAGAACGGGGTATTTCAGGTTTTCCGAGACATTTTCACCCGCATTTCACCCTAACTTTAGAAAAATGCATAAGAAAGGCGGGAAGGAAGATAAACAAAAAAGACATAAACCCTAATGGAATATGCCTTTTGCTTTAGTGATCCCGACTGGGTTCGAACCAGCGACCCCCACCCTGTCAAGGTGGTGCTCTCCCAGCTGAGCTACGGAATCATAATTTTTCTGTCAATCACATTAAATAATATAATGGAAACAAATAAAAAAGTCAAGGATGTTTTGTTAACTTTTTTTAGTGGAAACATTTTTATCTTGGGGAGAATGGCAGTTTTGAAAGTCTTATTCGTATGAATTTTCCATTTTCCTATATGGTTGGAAAAATGCCTTTGATGAAGAGAAGGGGAGGGACCTTTGATGAAAACAATCTATTCAACAAAAGGAGAAAGTTTGAGAGGCAGGTGTCCGAGTAGTCATTTTATTCGGACACCACCAAGAAAATTATGTTTGAAATGAAAAAATATTATCTTTACCCTTCCTTCATGGTTTTACTCATATTCTTTTCCTTTTTACGATTCTTCAAAAAGGCAATTACCAGCAAAATGACGGGTATTCCTATTTGAAATGGAATGTGTAAGTGAGGAGGAACAAATTTAAGTCCCTCATTAATATGTTCTTGGTAATTACTTGCGATGGTTTGTGACAAAAACAACACGATTAAACCAAATGGATAGACAATTTTTTTATGATCTTTCAAATGAAATAGATCGGTAGTCGCTATAACAGCTACATAAAAAAAAATAACGATCTTAAAAAACGCTCCAATAAAGGCAGCAAAGATGAAAAAGATATCGAGACGCTCGATAAAGTTTCCAATACTAATATATTGAATCGTTGATAAAAGCGGAAATTGAGTGTTTTCAAATAAAGGAACTGAAAGGACAGCTACGTTAATTGCCGCCGTTATACTCAAATTTATACCGCTAAGTAAAATTGCAAAGGAACCTAAAAAGCGACCGTTTTTTGAATAATTCAAATAAGGGAAAAGGTATGTGAAAGCAATCATTTCACCAAATGGAACAAATGCAGTTTCTAAGATGACCACTCTCAATATTGTCCCCCAGTTATTCCTAAGAACAGGTTTTAAATTTTCCAATTCAATTAAACCTGAAACAAGAATTAGGATCAATCCGGTGATTGCAAATAAATACATTAGGGCAAAATTAATTTCCGCAGTTCGAGCAATCACCTCAATCCCTTTTTTTACGGCGAAAACACAAAGGATAATCATAATCGCATTAACGATAAAAAGTGGTGTCTGCGTATAGGCTACTGCAACTAATAGTTCTCCAAAATCACGAGTGACTCTGGCACATATATAAGTAAAATAAATAATGTAAAAATAGCCGAGGATGCTTCCAAGAAATTTACCGACAATTTTTTTGGAATAAGAAGAAGGAAGTTCATTCGGATAATAGGTGTAAATTTTGTAATTCACATGGTAGAAAAGAATACCGATCAATGATCCGAGTAAAATGGAAAACCATGTATTTTGTTTTGCATCACTACCCAATGAGATGACAAGAGACGTCCCCATTTCAAAAAGTAAAATCATAACAAAAAATTGATAGCTGCTCAGTTTTGCGTTTTCCATGTTTAGTCATTCCCTTTATGCTCATATAAAAATGGTTTTGAAATTAAATACGTTCTCCTTATGAAGGCATTGACTTCTACCTTTACCTCTAAATTTGGGAAAATCTCCTCATTCCAGACATCTTCAACTTTTTTCCAATAATCCTCATCAACGTGGCTTATTTTTTCTCCAAATCCGAATACATCGGCTTTATGTTTTTGAGCAAATTGGATAGAGTTTTCTATTTCTTTCTTAATTTCTTTTCTCAATGCATTTTGTACTTTAATCAGTTCTTCGGCTTTTGAAAGGTCTAGAAATGTGTCAGCTTCTGTAATACCTCCTTCCGCATCAATATGGACGGTAATATGAGGTTTGTTGTTCTTCACTTCTGCTAAAACTTTAGTTTTGGTAAGATTAATGGTTACGCCAAAAGCATCCTTTTTATTTTTCCAGTCAACAGCCATAACTGTTGATTGAATATTGTTTAGTATCCAATTAATCCCTCTGGCAGTTTTTCCCTCCGCCCATGTGATTAATTTGTCTCCTTTAAAAATGCCTATTCCATCAGCATTTAGCGGGGCTAATGGTCGGGAAGATTGAATATTTGCATCTTGCTTTCCCTTTTCTTTGTCTCCTTTAAGGACAAATCCGCTAACCACTGCTTGCTTACTTTTTGAATAAATGGTTGGAACAAGTTCGCCAACAGTAAGATGGATATCTTCTCCCCATCGACTTTCAGAAAATTGGAGCGTCTTATCAATTGTATTTGCCGGAATTTGTTGATCAAGTGGTGTCAATGTTTTTAAAATTTGTTCTGCTGTTGAATCTTTGGCTATTACTATAGTAGCTGTAGAACGAAAATCCGGGTTCCTAATGGAAATGTCGAGTATGTCAGTTAAGCCATCTCTTGCAACTTCCTCACCAATCATTAACACATCGGTATGGGCAAAATATAACTGTCTGGAAACATGCTGGGAGGCCGCTCTGGCAGCTTCTAACAAATTATCTCCTTCGCTTTCATAAATCGTAATGGCAGGACCTGATAATCCGCTTGTTTGTTGGTTGCCGGCTATGTTTTTTGGATTGACAAATTGGAACGTCATATTATAGCGTTTATCTTGCCCGTAATCAATTCCGACTGCAGTGATAATTCCGATATCTGTTAACTCACGGTGATTCCAACAGCCGGCCAGCAATATAGTTATGCATATAAAAGCAAATAAGTTTAAACGTTTTGTCATTCTCTCACCTACGATCCATTATCTTCTGGTGGACGGGGTTGTTGGTTATCTCCTTGGCGAATAATATTTTTTTGACTAATTAGTTTTGGACGGGATTTCATTTTCCAAAGCGGGATACGAATGATTGTATCGCCCATATTTTTAATCATAAGAGGTGCTAATGGTTCCATATAAGGGACGCCAAAAGAACGTAAACTACATAAATGCAATGTCATCATCATGAGTCCCGTGATAATCCCGTAAAATCCCATTACCGCTGCTAAAGTCATTAATCCAAAGCGAATAACACGGGCTGATATTGCCATTGAAAATGAAGGTGTTGCAAAATTGGCGATGGCTGTTATGGATACCACAATAACCATCGCAGGAGAAACAATTCCTGCCTGAATTGCCGCCTGACCGATAACGAGAGCGCCGACAATGGAAACAGCTTGACCGACCGCTTTTGGTAATCGTACTCCTGCTTCTCGTAAAATTTCAAAAGTTGTTTCCATTAACAAAGCTTCAACATAGGCTGGGAAGGGAACCGCTTCGCGCTGAGCGGCAATAGTTATAATTAGTAAGGTTGGAATCATTTCCTGATGATATGTTGTAACTGCCACATATGTTGCGGGTCCGACAATGGATATAAAAAAATTTAACACACGTAAAAAGCGGATCGCTGTACTTATATCAAAGCGGGCATAATAATCATCGGCTGCTTGAAAAAATTCAATAAACAATGCCGGTACAGTCAGTACGAATGGTGAACCGTTTACGATAATCGCTATTTTCCCTTCCATTAAATTCGCTGCAACGATATCCGGTCTTTCCGTATGATAGACTGTCGGAAATATTGTATAAGTTTTTTCCTCAATCAGTTGCTCTATAAAGCCGGAATCCGGTACTTGGTCGATATCAATTCGTTTTAGTCGTTTCCTTACCTCTTTCACAATCTTTTCGTTGGCAATGCCTTTCATATACATTACGTTGATATCTGTTTTCGTTACTTTACCAATTTGAAAGGACTCAATCCATAAATTGGGATTTTTAATCCGTGAACGTATCAGTGAAGTATTTGTCCGCATGGATTCCGTAAATGCTTCTTTCGGGCCGCGGATGGATACTTCATTTTGCGACTCAGTAACTGCTCTTTTTTCTCCACCTCTTGTACTGGTTGAAAGTGCTTTTTCTATACCATCAATAAGGATAATGGTTTCTCCTGATAATAATTTTCCAAATAAATCGTTCCAGTCATATACGGAAGTGACATTCGTAATAGGAAGTAATTTTTTTTCAAGATAATCGAAGCTTTTTTCGATAGAAACAGCTTCTTGTAACGAATAATCATTCAGTAACGTATGGATAATCGATTCATTTGCGGTTTTGTCATCAATCAATCCGTCAACCATAACCAAGGCAGCTTTAATAGGTGGTTCATCCGCTAAATCAATTTGCCTAATAATAATATCTGCACTATTTCCGGTTGTATTAAGGATAGTTTGTAAGTTTTTACTTAAATTGTTATTTAAAAAGCGGCTTGAAATATCGCTTGCTTGTCCACTTGTATCTTTTGTGGCCGGTTGATTTTTTTTCTTCTTTTTAATCGGTTTTCGAAATAATTTTGAGACGAGACCCATCACAAGTTACCTCCTAGATGACAGGACGTTTTATGATTGCGTTTATCCAGTAACAGCCCCACCATAGACTGGGTTTACAAAGAAGATGATTGCTCAATTGCTACAACTAACCATCAGTGGGGATGAAGAAATTTGCCACTTCTCGAAGTTTCACTTTATCCCGCACAAACGGTCACTAATCTTCCTGCTAAGCTTAATAAATCAAGGATGTAAAGGAGGAGGATAAGTGTCCGTAAGTGCCCGATTGGTTCAACTAACCAGCAGTGGGGATGAAGAACCCCCACAGCTGGAAGTTTCACTTTATTATTTGTAAAAATTGGATGATTATGCAAAAAATATTTTAATATTGGTGGTTTGTTGCCAGCGGGTGTGGGATAAATTGCGAAAAGAGAGGAATGATAAATCATAAATGCATTCTTAATCGGTTGGTGATGAAATGAAAGAATTAGGTATCGTTTTATTTATTTTTATTTCACTTATTATTTTATCGCTAGGTATAGATTTTTTTTTAACGAAGGGTGATTTGCATGAAATAATCATAACTGCTGTAAATCCTTTTCGCGTTATGGATATTCCCGAAATGGTTATTATGATTTTGTTTATTCTACGATATTTTCTTGAAAAAGCAGTAGAGTTGTGGAAAAAGATTAAAAAATATGGGGTAGACGTCGGTTAAGTGAATCGGGAAGGGAACTAGTTGCCTTCTCGATTTTGGCTTCAAGTACAATGACTTATTTTCATCTCGTTACAGCCACAACCAATAAGTAGTGGGGATAAAGCCAAACTGCTGGAAGTTTCACTTTATCCCGCACAAATGGGCACTAATCTTCCTTTTAAGGCTTAAAAAAAACAAAGATAAAGAGGAAGATAAGTGCCCATAAGTGCCCGATTGGTTCAACTAAATCAGTGGGGATGAAGAAAATCCCCACATCCGGAAGTTTCACTTTATCTTTGTGATTTTCGGTAACCTGCGTTCACAGCTTCTTGTTCCGTACAAAACAATTCCTCGGCTTTTGTTATGTCATAATATTGGCCGCCGGGTACATGATAGATTTTTTCACCTTTTGAGTTAATATTTCCTTTGATTGGATTTTGACAATCTATATTTGTATTAGTTGAAGATTGATTTTCCCCGGTTTCCTCTTGAACAATATACCCATTATCAGTGACATAATCTTCAATCGACCAGATGCCAAGTTTTGCTTCTTGTGCTTTTTTCTGAATCGCATAAAATTCATCAACATAGCGAGTATTTGGCGGAAATACAGCCACTCTTGCCAAGCCTTTTTCTAATAATAATTCATTAAACATTTTACCATCGATATAGACATAGGCTAAAATTCGACCGTACTGATCCCGTTCTTGGACATCCAGTTCCACTTGTACATTTTTTCCTGCTAGCATTTCTTTTGTAAATGCTGAAGCTTCAGGTCCAAATGGTTGGACCGGTTTTGTCGGATGTTTTGTTTCGGGTGTGTCGACAAGAACGAGACGAACCCGTTCTTCCTTTCCGTTTTCAAATTGAATATCCATTGTATCGCCATCGACAACATTCATTACCTTCCCGTTTAATCCATTTACTTGGCTATTATCTACCGAGTCATTTTCAGCACTTTCTGGAGCTTCTTGACTCGGATTTTGTTGATCTTCCTCAATTGCCGTTGTTCTAATATCTGAATTTTGATCAGGTTTTGTAGTCGAGTCTCGGCTGGTGTTCTCCTCTGCACATCCGGCTATTAAGAAGAAGGTGAGGAAGACAAGAATAATTTTTTTCATGTTAAAAAACTCCTTCATATTCTTTCCTTAACATATAATAACATAAAAATCCCCATTGCATTCTTGTGCTTTCAACGGTAATATTTTTTTAGTATGAAAATTTTTGTTACGTGAAGAAAAAGTTTTTAGATAGGAAGGAATTATACAGATGGAAAATTTTATAGATGAAGTGAAATCGCGGCGGACGTTTGCTATTATTTCCCACCCGGACGCCGGAAAAACAACGTTGACGGAAAAACTACTTTTATTCGGTGGTGCCATACGGGCGGCAGGGACAGTAAAAGGAAAGAAGACAGGTAAGTATGCAACAAGTGACTGGATGGAAATTGAAAAACAACGGGGAATTTCCGTTACATCCAGTGTTATGCAATTTGATTATCATGGTTTTCGCGTTAATATTTTGGATACCCCCGGGCATGAAGATTTCAGTGAAGATACGTATCGAACCTTGACCGCTGTCGATAGTGCTGTTATGGTTATCGATTCTGCGAAAGGGATTGAGCCGCAAACCATTAAGCTTTTTAAAGTATGTAAAATGCGGGGAATTCCGATTTTTACTTTTATTAACAAATTAGACAGGGTCGGAAAAATGCCGCTGGAATTGATTGCTGAGCTGGAAGAAGTTCTCGAAATTGATGCATATCCAATGAATTGGCCGATCGGAATGGGAAAAGAATTTCTCGGGATTTATGATCGCTTTTATAACCGGATTGAGCAATTTCGGGTTGAAGAAAATGATCGCTTTTTGCCGTTAAATGAAGATGGTGAATTGGCTGTCGAACATCAATTACAACAATCAGGTTTATACGAACAAGTATTGGAAGAAATTGAGTTGCTGAATGAAGCAGGAAATGAATTTTCAGAGGAAAAAATATTAAATGGAACTTTAACACCGGTATTTTTCGGCAGTGCGCTGACAACTTTTGGTGTACAAACCTTTTTAGAAACTTATTTGAAATTTGCTCCCGAACCGCAGGCAAGACCTTCTGATATCGGCCCTATTGATCCTTTAAAAGAAAGTTTTTCGGGATTTGTTTTTAAAATTCAAGCGAATATGAATCCGGCACACCGCGATCGCATTGCCTTTGTCCGGGTTTGTTCCGGAAAATTTGAACGTGGTATGACCGTAACACTGGCACGAACAGGAAAAACATTGAAATTATCCCAATCTACGCAATTTTTGGCTGATGACCGTAGTACGGTAGATGAAGCGGTAAGCGGCGATATTATCGGTTTGTATGATACAGGGATATTTCAAATTGGCGATACGATTTTGGAAGGAAAACCAATTTTTCATTTCAATCCGTTACCGCAATTTACACCGGAATTATTTGTTCGGGTTACAGCCAAAAATGTCATGAAGCAAAAGCAATTTCATAAAGGGATTCATCAACTAGTTCAAGAGGGAGCCATCCAATTATTTAAAACAAAATATGAAGAATATATTCTTGGCGCAGTAGGGCAATTACAATTTGAAGTGTTCGAACATCGAATGAAAAATGAATACCATGTCGATGTGAACATGGAACATATTGGTTCGAAAGTTGTTCGTTGGATTGAAGGCGATACGGTTGATGAAAGACTGAACAGTTCTCGAAGTATGCTGGTGAAGGATCGTTATGATCGAAATGTGTTTTTATTTGAAAATGATTTCGCTCTTCGCTGGTTCCAAGATAAGAACCCGGACGTGAAGTTATATAACCCGATGGATGATGAAAAATAAGGGTTCGGTAGACGACAAAAAGCAGCAGTTATTTTTCGTTTATAACTATTTACAATATGTTGGACGTAGTATGGTAATAGTGAATTTTTATTTAAATGAAAAAAATTGTTGCTATCTAACAAAAATCAATTTATAATAAAAACATAAATATCCTTATTCACATTGTAATTAAGAGTGAAAAACATATATACTCTTTCTTGTAAAGGGGAGTAGCGTAAAGGGGAAATCCTGAAACAAAGTCGTCATTTCGTAGCGTAAATGCTTCCGGCTTTGTTGGCATATAAAGTGCTACGCAAGACCTTTGCTGACTTTTACTTATAAGTTTAAGTTGGCAAAGGTATTTTTATGTTTCCAAATCTTTTTTTACAAAAAAAAACGATGAAGGTACAAAATATGGATGGAGGGGATTCAATGGATATTTCAATTTTATTAGAATATGGTTGGGTTTTATTGGTATTGATTGGCTTAGAAGGAATTTTGGCAGCAGATAATGCAGTGGTTATGGCTGTTATGGTGAAACATTTACCCGATAAACAACAGAAACGGGCCTTGTTTTACGGTTTGCTGGGTGCTTTTGTTTTTCGCTTTGCCACATTGTTTTTAATCTCTTTTCTCGTTGACGTATGGCAAGTTCAAGCCATCGGTGCGCTTTACCTGCTTTACATTATGATTCATCACTTTATCAAAAAGCGAAAAGAAACCGATAAAGTGAAAGTAACTGCGGGAAGTAAACAAAGCGGATTCTGGGCAACCGTCGCAAAAGTAGAATTGGCAGATATTGCCTTTGCGATCGACTCCATGCTTGCTGCCGTTGCATTGGCGGTAACATTGCGGCCGGTTGGTGACTTTACTATCGGCGGGATCAATGGCGGTCAATTTATGGTTATGTTCATGGGCGGACTGATTGGTCTCATCATTATTCGATTTGCTGCAACATGGTTTGTTAAATTACTCAATCAGTACCCGACTCTTGAGGATGCCGCATTCCTCATCGTTGGTTGGGTAGGTGTGAAATTGGCTGTCCATACATTAGCGCATCCGGGTGTAGCGATAATAGACGAACATTTTCCGGAATCAGGCCTATGGAAAACGATCTTCTGGGTTGTCTTGCTTGGGATAGCTGTCGGCGGTTATTTCATTTCTAAGAAAAAAGGATCTGTGGCACAAGAAGTGGAGAAACGTAAAACAGAAAAACCTCAACCGAAAGCCGAATAATTGCGTACTTTTTTGAAAACAAAAGAATCAGCTTTTGTTACCATGAATAGGTAAACAGTAGTTACTGATAACATATGAACAAATTGAAAGGCCCATCCGTTTATTGAATGGGCCTTTCTTTTTTTCCAAGTTTTATTCATTTTTGTTAGAAAGTTGTGATTGTGCTTGCTGGACGAGACGTTTCGTTATTTCACCGCCAACAGATCCGTTTGCACGTGATACAGTATTTGCGCCAAGTTGAACTCCAAACTCTTCAGCAATTTCATATTTTACCTGGTCGAGAAATTGTTGAACACCAGGTACTAATAATTTATTTGAGGAACGAGCCACGTTTTTCACCACCTTTTGTCCGATTTATTTTTAGTATGGATCGGTTAAGTGGGAACATTTATGGCAAGTTTTGACTACCATTCTTAAATTAGATAAAATAAGGTGATACATACTGTTTTAAACTGTATAGTTTCCATTATGAACAATAGTTTTTACTTGAAAGGGACTTTTAAATGCGGGAAAAATTTCAAACTTTAATGAACAACTTACGACCTGCCCAAATGATTGTCGGCTATTATATCATCGTCGTTATCATTTCCACACTGTTATTGTGTTTACCGGTGGCTATTAAGAACCATGCACACTGGACGTTTATGGATGCCCTTTTTACGGCTGTCAGTGCTGTAAGTGTAACCGGATTGACTACGGTAAATTTTGCCGAGACGTTTACAACCACCGGACTTTTTATCCTTATTTTTATTTTACAAATTGGCGGTGTCGGTATCATGGCTTTAGGCACCTTTTTCTGGATGGTATTAGGGAAAAAAATCGGGCTAAGGGAACGGCGATTAATCATGACCGACCAGAACCAAATGAATCTATCCGGACTCGTCCGCTTGTTGAAGCAACTGCTTGTCGTCTTTATTATGATTGAATTAATGGGTGCACTTATATTAGGAACATACTATTTGAATTATTACCCAACTTGGCAGGAAGCATACTTGCATGGATTATTTTCTTCGGTCACGGCTACAACGAATGCTGGATTTGATATTACCGGATCTTCATTAATTCCTTTTGCCAACGATTATTTTGTTCAATTTATCCATATGGTTTTAATTACTTTAGGTGCCATTGGATTTCCGGTTTTAATCGAAGTTGTGAATTACGTTAAAAAGAGGAAAGAGACCTTTCATTTTACTTTGTATACAAAAATCACAACACTTATGTATTTAATCTTGGTTCTATTCGGGGGTCTCGGCTTTTTATTGTTTGAGTGGAATCATTTTTTACATGATAAAATCTGGCATGAATCATTGTTTTATGCGTTTTTTCAATCGGTATCAACAAGAAGCGGTGGGCTTGTAACACTTGACCTTACGCATTTGTCGGATGCCACTTTAATGTTATTGAGTTGTTTAATGTTTATTGGTGCTTCTCCCAGTTCGGTTGGTGGCGGTATTCGTACAACGACGTTTGCCATCATTATTTTATTTCTTTATCATTATTCCCGAGGAAATCAAGCAATAAAAATATTTAAAAGGGAAATTCATGAAGGGGATGTTGTAAAAGCTTTTGTTGTATCCATTTTTGCTGTAATGGTTTGCTTTGGTTCAGTTGTCTTATTATGCTTTACTGAGGATGTTCCGGTAATCACCCTAATATTTGAAGTTTGTTCGGCTTTTGGAACTTCCGGTATGTCGCTAGGGATTACCGCTGAGTTATCGAACATTGGAAAAATTATCATTATGTTGCTTATGTTTATTGGTCGCGTTGGTATTTTGACATTTTTATTAATGATTGGTGGGAAGGAGAAAAAAGAAAATTTCCATTATCCGAAAGAACGGGTGATTATTGGCTGATTTAATCGTGTGACTGATAAATACCGGTTCCATTAGACCATGAAATTTATGGCTGGATTTAGACGTGTGACCGAGTATATGAAAATAGATAGGCGCTTGGAGGATATCATGCTACTTCTATTATTATTAATTTTACTGTTCGTTTGTCAATTTTTTTTAAGGACAAAAAAAGAAATACTCTTGGGATTTAGTCTTCTCCTCGTAGTCTTTTCGCTTTTTCTAATAAATTTTGTCAAGGATGGAAAATTTGAGTATATTGCTAATGCAATTGGAATCAACAATAGTCAAAATCAAAGAGAAGAGGAAGTATTGAATGAGTTTTCCATTGTAAAAATAAAGGGATCAGTCATTATTGATGCACCTTTGATTAAGCAATACCCGGAACTTCCAAGAGGATGTGAAGTAACAAGTTTGGCTATGTTGCTTCAATTTGCCGGTGAAAATGTTGATAAAATGACGCTGGCGAATGAGGTGAAAAAGGATCCGACCCCTTATTCCGTCTCAGGAGGAAAGGTGTATTTCGGAAATCCGCATGATGGTTTTGTTGGCGATATGTATAACTTACAAAATCCGGGTCTCGGTGTTTTTCATGAGCCGATCCGAGAGTTGGCGGAACAGTATTTACCGGGGAGAATTATCGATATGACCGGTTCCGACTTTGAAAAATTAAAGATTCCGTTATCCGCAGAACAACCGGTTTGGGTCATTATAAATACCGCTTATCAAAAAATTTCCGAGGATCTGTTTCAAACATGGGAAACGCCATCAGGTACGGTAAAGGTGACGAGTAAAGAGCATTCCGTATTAGTCACAGGATATGATGATCAATTTATTTATTTTAATGATCCATTGACAGGGATTAAAAATAAAACAGCACCCATCCAAGATTTCAAAGAGGCATGGGTGCAAATGGGAAGTCAAGCAATAACCATATTACCGTTTGAATAAGTATTTGAAAAAAGAACATGTGAATTAACTTTCCTATGCTTTATCTATCCAAAAAGGCAGTAACAAGATGGATGATTCCTGTTACTGCCTTGTCTTTTTTCTTGGACATTAATTCGCTTTTACCGGACTTTTTTCACGGAAGACTTCCTGTTCAAAGGAATATTTTTTTTCCATATAAATTTGGTGCCAAAGCATAAACATTAAAACGGTCCAGATTTTCCGGCTGTAATCGCCTTTTCCCGCACAATGGGCATCCAGTAAATCGAGCACATACTTTTTGTTAATTAAATGATCTGTATCACTTTCCTTAATTAAATTTTTTGCCCAATCGTTCATTTCATTTTTTAACCAATGGCGGATTGGAACAGGAAAGCCAAGTTTTTTTCGATCTAAGACATGGTCAGGAACAATCCCTTCAACTGCCTTCCGTAAAATATATTTTGTTGTTCCGTTGGCTGTTTTTAAGCTTGATGGGATTCTTGAAGCGACCTCAAAAACAGCTTTATCCATAAATGGGACGCGTAATTCCAATGAATGGGCCATCGTCGTTTTATCCGCTTTTAATAAAATATCGCCGCGAAGCCATGTATGGATATCAATATGTTGCATTCGTTCTACCGGGTCGTTACCTTTATTTTCTTCATATAAAGGGCGTGTAATATCAAGATAATTAATATTTGAATTGTATACATTGAGCAGAGTCCGCTTTTCTTCTTCAGTAAACATTTTTGCATTACCGATATACCGATCTTCCATCGGTGTTACACCGCGTTCAATAAAGCTTTTCCCACGCATCCCCTCAGGCATGATTTGCGCAATTAATTTTAAAAATGATTTTAAAACTCCGGGCATGCGGTTAAACATCCTTAGTGATTGTGGCTCATGGTATATATTATATCCGCCGAACAGTTCATCAGCACCTTCACCTGAAAGGACAACAGTCACATATTTACTTGCTTCCCTGGCGACAAAATAAAGCGGTACACAAGCCGGGTCTGCTAACGGGTCATCCATATGCCACATAATTTTCGGTAACTCTTTCATATATTCTTCCGGTGTAATAACGTAGCTAATATTTTCAACACCGATTTTTTCCGCCGTTTCTTTTGCTACATCGATTTCACTGTACCCTTCCCGTTCAAAGCCAACCGAGAATGTTTGAATGGATGGATGAAATTCCTTTGCAATGGAAGCGATTATTGACGAATCAATCCCGCCGGACAGGAAGGATCCGACCGGAACATCGCTTCTCATGTGTAAACGGACCGAATCATATAATACTTCACGTATTTCTTTGCTCCATTCTTCCTCCGATTTATGTACCGGATGGAATGAAGCACGCCAGTATTGTTTGATATCGATTGGTTCGCCAATTTTTTTTGTAAAATAATGGCCGGGTTCCAGTTTTTTTATCCCGTCATGCATGGAGAGGGGTTCCGGTACGAATTGATAAGTGAAATAATGTTGCAATGCTTCAAAATCTAATACATCATTTTCAAGTGCCATAAGGATACTTTTCTTTTCAGAGCCAAAAAACATCCGGTCACCATCCAAACAATAGAAAAACGGTTTAATTCCAAACGGATCTCTTGCACCAAATAATGTTTTTTCTTGTTTATCCCATATGACAAATGAAAACATGCCGCGAAGTTTTTTTACGGCCTTTTCTTTCTCCAGACTGTATAGAGCAATCACCACTTCAGTATCTGTTTCTGTTTCAAAAGAGAGTCCTTGTTTAATTAAATCATCTCTAATTTCAATATAGTTGTAAACTTCGCCGTTAAAAATAATCCAGTATCGCTCATTTTCATAGGAGAGCGGCTGGTGCCCATTATCGAGATCTATGATACTTAATCGCCGAAACCCGAATTGAACATGTTCATCATAAAAGAAACCTTCATCATTGGGACCGCGATGGGTAATGATATCGTTCATTTTTTTAAACTGATTGATTTGTTCGTTGCTGTAACTCTGTGCCTCTTCATGGACACAGCCAATAAAACCACACATAACAAATTTCACCTGCTTCAAAAAGATTTACATCATTGATTAGATGGATTAACCAAAGTTCACTAAAAAATCCACTCCCTTATACTAGCATAAATCTTTTTTGCTTGCTAGGTATGATTACCACTATTACTCGTGTGTCAAACACTCACTTGAAGATTTTAGTCAATGAGAAAGCAGCATAGAAGAATAAGCTGCATGTATTCCTTATAAATCAACTATGAAAATAATCTTCTGTTAAATTGTTTAAACAAGGAAAACCAATTTGCTAATTTAAATTCAATAATCGGTTGGGTCAGAACACGCACGAATTTACTCGACAACAGTAAAGTCAAACTGAGAGCGAAAACTGCTAAAATCCAAACGGAATGATTTTTAGCAATCCACTTTTCCCAATCTGAACCACGAAAATATTTAATAATAAAACCGTGTAATAAATAGATATACAACGTGTATTTTCCAATTTTTGTGAAGAAATAATGCTGTCTTGGAACGAATGCCCAAAAGCTAAATAAGGTAATTAAACTGACTCCATAAATGAACAGTCTTTGCAACCATGCGAAAGTCATATCTGTCTCAAAATGATTGTATGGCTTAGAACCGAATAACCATTCAAAATCCATTAAAGGAAACAGATAGAAAAGGACAAACACCGAAGTTATAATAATAGTAGCGGAACTTATAGCGACTTTCGATTTTAACCAATAAAAATGTTCCCGTTTTAAGTAATAACCGAGCAGAAAGAACGGGAAGAAGACAAAAGTTCTGGAAAGGCTCAAATACTCATCAATAAAATCAATATATCCAATCAAAATTCCAATGATTATAGAAAGGATAAACCCAAAAGGCTGATTCATTTTTGTAAATAATAGCAATAACAAATGCCAGCAAAATAAACTAACTAAAAACCATAAAGACCATTCAGGATTAAATATATTGATGGATAAGCTTTTCTCACTAAGTAAGAAATAATAGTATACCGAATAGATAATTTGAAAAATCAAGTATGGTACGAGCAGCTTTTTGACTAATTTCGTGAAATATCCTTTTTCAAAATATCCTTTGGCAAAATAGCCGGATACCAATATAAAAGCCGGCATGTGAAAGGAATAGATTGTTTTATACAGGGCATATAAAATTTCATTATCTTCAATAAAGGAACGAATTAAATGGCCAAACACAACAAAGAAAATTAACAGGAACTTTCCATTATCAAAATAATAATCACGCTGTTTACTCAATGGAAAAACCTCCTATTTTTATTTAAATAACTGTTCTTGAGGCGGTTTAAGAAATAACTAATAATATATTATACATTCATTTTCTGCCGATATAAATTATAAGTAGGTTACTATTTCTATAAAATTCAATCCTGCTTGTAAAAGGAATTTAACATTCTATATTGTCTGGAAATATAGTGACACTAAATTAATGGGGATGTAATCTCAATAAATAAGGTGAAAAGGGAATATTTTGTCTATTTTTGCCGATTCTCTTTACATTATGTAATAATTTTGGTTAAATGTCATAGGAACAAAATTTTATTGGATGAGAGGATAAAGTAGGAGGATTACAAAAGTGGGTGAAGAAATGACCAAAAGAGAAATGGAAGAACAAATTAAGAAAAAACGTGAACAAATGATTGAAATAGCTAAACAATATGGCTTTACCAATGAAAAGACGTTAAAGTCTAGCCAAGAACTAGACAATTTACTAAATAAATATCAACGTTTTTTTCGAATTCCTAAGATCAGGGAGTACCCCACCGCTAGTTTTAGTATAAATGCCCACCCTGATCTTTCTTCCCTACCAGCATAGGAAGAACGGAAATTAATTCATAACAACTCCATTCTCTCGACTAGCGGGTGTTTTCATAAATACCCTATATTCTGGGACATTAGCATGATTGACAAAAAAAGGGGATTCTTCATAAAAAAGGTATGGAATCAATAACGATTCCATACCTTTTTTTTACTCAGCATTTATAACGATTTCGCCATTTTCAAGTATTGCCTTCAAATGGTGTACGTCCGGTTCATCGAGAATGAAATCGGCAATTTTATCTTCCAATTGCTCTTGAATGGTCCGACGTAATGGCCGTGCACCGAAAGAAGGATTGTAGCCAAGGTCAACCAGTTTTTCTTTCACTTCCTGACTAACAGTAATTGTTTTATTATCTTCTTTTAATTGATTTACAACTTCAGCTAACATTAAATCGACAATTTGTAACAAATCTTCTTTTGATAATGAATGGAATTGAACAATGGAATCAAACCGATTTAGAAATTCCGGTTTGAAGTAATCACGTAATTGTTCAACTACTGATGATTCATCCGTTTGATCAGATATACCGAAACCGACGCGAATATCCTTTATATGTTGACCTGCATTACTTGTCATAATAATAACCGTGTTTTTAAAGCTTACGGTTCTACCTTGGCTGTCTGTTAAACGCCCGTCATCCAAAATTTGCAGGAACATTTGTAAAACATCCGGATGTGCTTTTTCGATTTCATCCAATAATATTAAGCTATACGGATTTCTCCGGACTTTTTCCGTTAATTGACCTGCTTCTTCATGACCAACATAGCCAGGCGGTGAACCGATTAATTTAGAGACGCTGTGTTTTTCCATATATTCACTCATGTCCAAGCGAATCATTGCGTCTTTTGTACCAAATAATTCTTCGGCAAGGGTTTTGGCCAATTCAGTTTTCCCAACACCGGTAGGACCGATAAAGAGGAACGAACCGATTGGACGGTTTTTTGCTTTTAATCCGGCCCGACTGCGGCGAATGGCTTTAGCTACTTGACGAACCGCATCGGCCTGACCAATTACTTTTGCAGCTAAGTTTTCTTCAATATGTTTTAATTTTTGTTGTTCATCGGCTTGGATTTTGCCAACCGGGATACCGGTTTTTTCCTCAACAATTTGTTGAATCAAATCAACATTGATAATTGGTGTAGCTGCATCTTTTGCTTGGCTGCGCTGATTTTCCAGTGTTTGTTCTTCATCACGTAATTTTGCAGCTAGTTCATAGTTTTCAGCTTGTAGGGCTTGTTGTTTTTCTACGGCAATTTGTTTTAAGCGTTCTTCAATATAAGCCGGTGTTAATGTTTTTGATTCGAGATTCATTTTAGAACCGGCTTCGTCAAGTAAGTCAATCGCTTTGTCCGGTAAGTAGCGGTCTTGAATATAGCGATGAGACAAGTTGACACAAGCACGAACGGCTTCGTCAGAGTATTTTACTTGATGATATTCTTCATACTTCGGTTTCAATCCCATCAATATTGTAATTGTTTCATCGACTGAAGGTTCATGAACTTGAACCGGTTGAAAACGCCGTTCCAAAGCTGCATCTTTTTCAATTTGACGATACTCTTTCAAGGTTGTTGCACCAATTAATTGCAGTTCACCCCTGGAAAGAGCTGGTTTTAAAATATTTCCTGCATCCATGGAACCTTCCGCAGAACCGGCACCGACAATCAAATGAATTTCGTCGATAAACAGAATCACTTCCGGTCGATTTTGTACTTCGGCAATTAATTGTTTCATTCGTTCTTCAAATTGTCCGCGAATACCGGTGTTGGCAACGAGGGATGCGACATCGAGCAGGTAAACTTGTTTTCCCCGAAGTTTCATCGGAACATCGCCTGCAACAATTTTCAAGGCTAAACCTTCTACAACTGCTGTTTTACCAACGCCAGGTTCTCCGATTAACACTGGGTTATTTTTGTTACGACGGTTCAAAATTTCAATTACTTTTTTAATTTCTTCATCCCGACCAATAACCGGGTCAATTTTGCCATTTTCTGCCTCAAGATTTAAGTTTTTTCCATATTGATCAAGGAAGCCACCACGACCGCCGGATGTTTGCCGAGTTAGCGTTTTTACCCCATTTTGACCATCAATTGGGCTGCCAAACGGAACAAAACCTCCAAACATTTGTGAAAACGGGTTTGCATTTCCCATGAAATTTTTCAAAGAAGAATTTGATTTTTCTTGTTCCTCTTGATAGCATTTTTGACATAAAGCATACTCAGTTTGTTTTCCATTTACGTAAAATTGTAAATGAATGTTTGCCTCATTTTTATGACATTTTTGACATAACATCGTACAAACCTCCTTACTAAAAGAATTATCTATTTTTATTTAGCTAATAGGAAAGTATAAATTTTTCAATTTCTACTTTCCTAACTCATAAGTGCACAAGGAAAGCTTCGCGGGAATACATCGCAGCCGAAAAAATTTTATATTTTTTCGGTGACTAGAAAGACTTCGGTAGCATTACCTCGCAAGCGAAAATGTTTTTTCGCTGAACTACGGCTCTGCTCTCACCTAAAGGCTCGGCAGTCGCCAGTTTTCTTTATGAAGTATATAACCTGTCAATTGTTTGACTTTGACTATCCTTGACCTTCTGACTATATTATACTTTGACCATCTTTGACTTTCAAGTATTTTGCTATAAAAATTTTTAATAAACAGTGAAAAATTTGTATCGTTCTTTCTTGTCAGATACAAGTACTTCGATGGATGAAATACCTATTTGTGAAATATTTAGTACCGTTCTTTCCTTGTACTCCTTGGCATAAGATGAAGGGAGGGGGGAGTTTGGTGAGTTGGAAAAAGTCTTTTCAATTGGCCTTTATCTATGTAGGAACGATTGTTGGGGCAGGATTTGCAACCGGTAAAGAAATTGTTGAGTTCTTCTCCCAATATGGTTTTATGGGTTTAATTGGTATCTGTATTTCCGGCCTTTGTTTTATCGGTTTTGGTGTAAAAATCATGATATTGGCGATCGAATTACAGGCGAGGAGTTTTCAACAATTAAATGTACATATTTTTGGACCATATTTCGCACCGGTGATCAATCTTATCATGTTTGTCATGTTAGTAGGGGTAACATCTGTCATGTTAAGCGGGGCGGGAAGTGTGTTTCAGGAACAATTGCATTTACCTAAAATGGCTGGAATCCTTATAACCATCATTTTTACGTTAATTGTACTTTTGATTGGGACAAGGGGGCTGGTTTGGGTTAATACGCTTGTCGTTCCTGTTTTAATATTATTTAGTTTTCTGTTAGCGTATCTTGCTTTCCATTTACCTGACTTTATGGGAAATGTTGCAAAAGGATTTCATTTTACATGGGGGGCAATCATTGATAGTTTTGCTTATACTGCATTTAATATTTCCTTGGCAACAGCTGTACTTGTACCGGCTGCCACCGAAATCGGTGATAAGAAGACTGTGAAAAGGGGGGGAGTGATCGGTGGACTAGCCTTGACATTGATTTTGATCTCAAGTCACGTCACCCTGGTTCAGCTTCCATCTTTAACCGAATTTCAAATACCAATGGCTGTCATGGTGAACACTCTGGCCACATCATTCCATTTCCTATTTATCATTGTCATTTACGGGGAGATATTTACATCGGTTGTCGGCAATTTATATGGTTTAGAGCGGTTTGTGAAAAGGAAAATACCGGGGAATACATTAACAATTGGAATGGCCATTCTTTCCGTTGCATTTGCCATCAGCATGGTGGACTACGGAACTTTGCTGTCTTTTTTATATCCTTTATTTGGTTATATCAGTCTAGTTTTTCTTTTATTATTAATTATACGATAATACAAAAAAGGTGTCCCGGTTAAAGGACAGGGTAACCGGGGCACCTTCTTTATACGATAAGGAAGTATAAATTACTGGCAAGGAAGCAAATTCGACGTAGCGGAAAACTTTAAGTTCTAAGTATAAATGCACAAGGAACGCTACAGGAATACATCAAAGCCGAAAAAATCTTATATTTTTATTATCGTAATGGAAAAAAGACAAATAATAGTAAATCAAAAGTTAAGTGTGAGATGACAATAAGCGGCAGGCTGCGTTTCCAAGCATAAAGAGCTCCCCATACGATTCCTGCTATGAAAGCGGCTAAAAAAAGTACAATTGATCCTGAATATAATTGTGCTAAACCGTAAAGGAAGGAAGATACAATGACAGCCGGCCAAATTTGGTTGTCTTTAAGCAAACGCTTGAGAATAAATCCTCTCCAGAAAAATTCTTCACCGGGTATTAAAATCAGTACTAAAACAATAAAATGCCAAATCACTTTAGGTGAATATAAATGATATAAACTTGTAATTTGATTTTTAAAATAAGTAAAGTTGATTAAGCGGACAATGGTATCGCCAAGCCAAAAAATAGCATAGAGCATAAAGCCGGACAGTATTCCGTAAAGTAAATAGCGTCCGAGTGATAATTGATCATCAATATCTTCATTTAAAATCGAGTAAGCAATTAACAAAAGCATAGCGCCTGTTAAGATATACCAAAAAACTTTTGCTTGATCAAAGGCGAAAAATATTAGTAAATGGGCTATGGCAAGTCCAAACAGGAATCTCCAATCAGTGAATGTCTTTGTCATATTTGCGAGGCTCCTTTCAAAACATAAATATATTTTAGCATAATTTATGAAGGAGAAAAATGAAAAAAGTAGTGAATATAAAGTAGGAGTGAGGAGAAAAAGTACTCTGCATGAACGTTCTCTAAATCTTCCCTCATAAATCAAAGAAGCAAGGGTGGGAAATGCGTACCCATAAATCCCTTATTGGCTCAACTAACAATCAGTGAGGTAGATTCCCCACTGATTGAAGTTTTCACTGTATATTTTACGAGGAGGTCGTTATGGATAGTTGTTTTGAAGCAGTGTGAAAAAGGAAAATTTTTTTCAGTAAAAGTGTACAAATACCGGTGAACGTCCTACATTTTTGTTATTCATCAACAATTATGTAGTTTTTGTGATTAACAACTGTTTTTTCATCCAAATCCATTTCTCGAAAATTTTGCATATAGGTTAAATTCACTATGACAGAGTTTTCATTGACCTTCTCGACAACTCCACGAAGACCATTTTTGAATTCGATTACATTCCCAACTGCAGCTTTTCTCATTTTACTTCTCTCCCTTGGTTAATTATAATTATAAATTAGTTTGCACTAGATCTTTTTAAAAGTAAAGTACATATGACAAATTTAGTTAAAAATCCGAGAAACTTTTAACGGGATAGACAAAATCCCGGCAAAATTTGTCAACGAGGAAGACAGTTGAGAAAAGGGGTTGCCCGCCTACGTCCGATTAGACTGGGGGCGTGATATTGTTCACACAAGCGTTGTCACAAGATGTAGGCTATTTATTGTGTTCTTTGATATTGCGCCTATACTGACTGATGTTTTACATTTCAATATTTCTTCCACTATTCATTATAAAAAGATTCATAGGAGGGATAACATATGGATGAAGAAACAGCACGCGAACTTCTTGATAAACTAGCTTCAGGCAAAATAAATGAATGTTTAATTGAAAAAAGCGATTTTTTGACTTTCCGTAAATATTTGGTTGAGCGCCCGGACTTTAAACATTTCCGCGGTGTTGCCCAGCACAGTGGAAATGTAATTTATTATTATATGGAAGAACCAAGAAGTTGATTATTTTCCTATCCGGTGCACCTCCGTTTGGCAAATAACGGTAAATTAGCCATTCCTCTACTAATGAATTCTACTAGATTCCTTGTTAACCTAGGATATGTACAATTGATAGGAGGTGCTCTTGAAGCATGGGAAAAAGAGTAATAAAAACGATGATCACAATGCTGGCGATGTTTGCGATAATCGGTTTCGGTACAAACCAAACAGAAGCTGCATCAGTTTACACAGTGAAAAGTGGCGATTCACTTTATAAAATTGGACAAACTAATGGAGTTCCTGTTCAAATCCTCCAGTCTATGAATCACTTAAACTCTGATAAGATTTATCCGGGTCAAAAACTTTCATTGCCTGACAGTTTATCAAGCAGTGACAAAGATTTGCTTGCCCGACTTGTTACTGCAGAAGCAAAAGGTGAGCCATATGCAGGGAAAGTTGCAGTTGCAACCGTTGTCTTGAATCGCGTTGACAACCCGAATTTTCCAAACAGTGTCAGAGACGTAATCTATCAAATTGATAACGGGTACTATGCATTCTCACCGGTGGCTAACGGTGAAATTAATAAGCCGGCTGATGCTGAATCGAAAAGAGCAGTACAGGAAGCTTTAGCATTTAGAGGGCAAGGAAATGGCTCATTGTATTTCTATAACCCTAAAACTAGTACAAGCAAATGGATTTTTTCAAAACAAGTTACAGTCAAAATCGGTAACCACGTTTTTGCGAAATAAATGATTAGCATCACACAGGGGTTGTATATTATACAGCCCTTTTTTTAGCTATTTACTTTGTTTTTTTCCAATGTAGATGAAAAACTCTTGATTTATACATATAATAAGAGTGAAGTTGACTAACAAGGCGTAAAGTATATAGTTAACAACGAAAAGTTTCTTTGACTATTTAAATCAACAGAAAGGAATGGGTCGATGTTTCAAAATAAAACGGTTATCGTTACAGGTGGTGCTAATGGGATTGGGAGGAGCATTGTCCAAACTTTTGCAAACGCATCCGCTAATGTTGTTGTAGCGGATGTAGATGTTGATGCGGGAAAAACATTGGAAAAACAATTATTGGCATCTGGAAAGCAAGTTTTCTTTGTTGAAACAGATATGAGAAAAGAAGAAGAAATTCGCAGACTTGTCGAATTCACTATCCAAAAATATGGAGGGATTGATGTATTAATTAATAATGCCGGTATTTCAAAATTCATTCCATTATTTGAAATGTCTGTTGCAGAATGGGATGATATTCTTAATACAAACTTACGAAGTGCATTTATTTGTTCAAAAGAAGCTGCCAGATTTATGAAAGAAACTGGCGGTTCCATTATTAATATTGCTTCTACAAGGGCATTTATGTCAGAACCTAATACAGAAGGGTATGCTGCATCCAAAGGAGGAATCATTGCCCTTACCCATGCTTTAGCTGCAAGTTTGAGTCCCTATCATATTCGCGTAAACTCGGTCAGCCCCGGTTGGATTCATACCGGAGATAAATCGGAATTATCTGAGCGCGACCATAAACAACATTGGTCAGGTCGGGTTGGCGAACCAGCTGATATTGCTCGTGCTTGCTTATTTTTAGCAAATCCGGAAAATGATTTTATCAGTGGAGAAAATATTACCATAGACGGAGGGATGACGAAAAAAATGATTTATGAAGAATAATTATAGGAAATGGGGTTAAATTATCATCGATTCAATAAATTTAATTTATTAAGCTCCAATAGTGAACAATTTATCAAATGATATGATATAATAAATCATGCCAAGTTTTTTACATACTTTAAAATTAATTGAATTGAGGAGTGACTTATATGATTGAAAAAAAATTTAAAGTAATCGCAGAAACAGGTATTCATGCCCGTCCTGCAACATTATTAGTACAAGCAGCAGGTAAATTTGAGTCGGAAATTTCATTACAATATAAAGAAAAAAAAGTTAATTTAAAATCAATCATGGGTGTTATGTCTTTAGGTATCGGAAAAGATGCAGATATTACGATCATCGTTGACGGAAACGATGAAGAATTGGCAATGAATGAATTAACAGAAGTAATAACAAAAGAAGGATTAGCAAAATAATAAATAATATATTGTTAAGGGCGGGCTGTTTATATAGTCCGCCCTTTTAATTATGTAATATGATAAAATGAGATTATAAGCGATTTTAAAAAAATGAGGTGGTAAGGACAATGGATAATAAGCAAAGACCGGTTGTTGGCTTCATTGGATTAGGCGTTATGGGTAAAAGCATGGCCGGTCATATTTTAAATGGTGGTTACCCGTTATATGTTTATACAAGAACAAAAGAAAAAGCAGCTGAATTACTAGACAAAGGTGCGATTTGGGCTGCGACACCGAAAGAAATTGCTCACCAGGCAAAATATGTGTTTACTATAATCGGAACACCTAATGATGTGGAAGAAGTTTATTTAGGGGAAAACGGCTTAATTACAAACGGAAAAGAAAATACATATTTTATCGACATGACAACCTCTTCACCGACGCTTGCTCAAAAATTATATGAGGAAGGCAAGAAAAAAGGAATACATGTTCTTGATGCACCGGTTTCGGGTGGTGATATCGGAGCCAAGGAAGCCAGACTTGCCATTATGGTCGGCGGAGACCAACAAGATTTTGATACTGTTTTACCACTATTTCAATTGATGGGGAAAAATATCGCCTATTTTGGAAAAGCAGGATCGGGGCAACATACAAAAATGGCAAATCAAATTGCCATTGCTCCTACAATGATTGGTGTTTGTGAATCATTAATTTATGCAAAAAAAGCAGGATTAAATGTTCAAAAGGTTGTTGATTTAATTTCGACCGGTGCGGCTGCAAGCTTTTCTCTTTCCAGTTATGCACCGAGAATATTAAAAGAAGATTACAGTCCCGGCTTTTTTATAAAGCATTTTATTAAAGATATGACGATTGCACTAAATGAGGCGGAAAAAATGAATCTTGACTTACCCGGTTTGACTTTGGCAAAACAGATGTACGAAAAGTTGGCGAAAATGGGTGAAGAAAATAGCGGAACCCAGGCATTGTATAAATATTGGCAATGAATTTGAAAACCGAAGCAAACGGTCTTTCATTCGGTGAAAAGAAAAGGGCGCCATAAAAGCTGAAAATAGTCCTTTTATGGATCGCCCATTTTTTTATTTATCAAGTAACCGGTTTAGTCCTTCTTGTAATTTTTCCATCGAACATGCATAAGAGAGTCGGAAATACCCTTCCCCATATTCAGAAAAGGCACTTCCCGGTACGACGGCCACCCCGTTTTCTTTTACCATTTTTAAACAATAATCGAAAGAATTCAATTGAAAATTTGTCGGTATTTTTACAAAAAAGTAAAAAGCACCGTTGGGAAGAACGGTATTGTAGCCCGATTTTATTAGCCGCTCATAAACATAGTCTCTTCTTTTCACATATTCTTCACGCATTAACCTTCCATCATAGAAGCCGGTTGTTAATGCTGCTATTGCGGCTTTTTGTGAAATAGAACTGGCACAAGAAACATTGTACTGATGTACTTTAATCATTTCCTTTGTTAAATAAGCGGGTGCAAAGACAAAACCGATTCGCCACCCTGTCATGGAGTGGGATTTCGATAAACCGTTAATCACAATTGTCTGTTCAGGTATAAACTCTGCAATTGAAACATGTTCTTTCTCGTATACTAATTCACTGTAAATTTCATCGGCAAGGACAAAAATCGGTTTATTTTTTACAACTTCAGCAATTTCTTTTAATTCTTCTCGCGTTAAACTTACTCCGGTAGGGTTGGAAGGGTAGGGGAGAATAAGGCAACGCGTATGGTTATTTATTGCTTTTTCAATCATTTCAGCCGTTACTTTGAAACCTGTATTTCGTGTATCCAGATAGACCGGCTTTGCTCCGGCTAGTTTAATGAGTGGCTCGTATCCGGGGTAAATCGGGCCAGGTAATAAAACTTCGGTTCCTGGAGTTAAGATTGTTCTTAAAGCAATATCGATCCCTTGAGTGGCTCCTACAGTTACAATGATTTCTGACTCAGGATGATAAACGATACGATATTTTCTTTTGACATAGTTACTTGCTGCTTTTCGAAGTTCTAAATAACCCGCATTCGCTGTATATGAAGTGAAATTTTGGTCAATTGCTTGTTTTGCAACATCTTTTATATGGGAAGGCGTGGGAAAATCCGGTTGACCGATTGTAAGTGAAATGACGTTTTGAACACCTTCAACCATATTAAAAAATTTACGGATCCCCGAGATTTGAATATTCTTTACATTTGGGTTGATTAATTGTTCCATCATGATCCCTTTCCTTAAGCAGTCTCAGTAATATCATACCATATATAAGGAAAACTTGCTTTAACTACTTTACACATATTGATTAATTTGTGACTTTCTGGATAATCAATGTAAGTTTCTTTATATTTACCCCACACAACGTACAAAAGATCACGAAATCTTTCCCAATGTAAAGGCAATCAAACATGGAATAGTAGAAGATAAGTGCCCTTAAGTGCCCGATTGGTTCAACTAACCATCAGTGGGGATGCCCCCCCTGATGGAAGTTTCACTTTATCCCGCACAAACGGTCACTAACCTTCCCCCAATGCAATGTATCCCGCTATTGTGGCAGAAATTTATTAAGAAAGTGGATTTATCTATTATTTTTCTTGTTTGTAAAGTAAAATAAAAGAAGGAATAATGATAGAGAAAGGGAAATTAACATGAAAACGAATGAAAATTATCAGAATACGGTAACTTTGCCTGAGGAAATGATGCTGGTTGAATTTTATTTAGGCAAAGAGTTTTTTGGTATACCGGTAAAGAATGTAAATGAAATTATTATGCCCACTCAAGTGACACCTGTTCCGCGATCAAAACCATATATTGAAGGGATTACCGATATTCGCGGAGAAGTTTTACCGGTAATTGATTTAGCCATGTTCCTGTCAATTCCGGTGCAAGAAAATAGCGAACAGGATCGATTTATCGTTACAGAAATTAGCGAACAGCGGGCAATTTTTCATGTCTCAGGTGTAGAACAAATTTTATCAGTAACAAAGATTGAGAAGCCGAACGATTTAAGCAATCGGAATCAGTTTGTTAGCGGAGTTATTAGAAATCAGGAGCAGATTGTCCTCCTGCTTGATTTTGAGAAAATGTTTAACGAAATCATTGCTTTGAATGAACCGGAAATGTAGCAGATAACCTATAGCCGGTAATGATACCTTATTGCTTGCCAAAAGATTATAGAGAATGAACGATGGTCCGTTCTTCAATCGTTGGACCAGTCAGAAATACTCCCTTTCTGACTGGTTGTTTTATGTGTTGAGGTTGTACAAGATATTATTCACCCAATCTTTTGAAGAAGGGTTGTTGGTAACGTGGTCGCTGCCTTTTTTGATTTTCGTTTTTTCTAATACCCGTATATAATTGCAAAATTTTTTTGGCTTCTTTCAAAGGGAGAATTGTTTTCGGATTCCGGAAATGGTCATCCAGTTTTCCTAAATGTGTTAGATTATGGATATCTTCTCTTGTGGGGGGAATATGAAAATAATAATTACCACAGGAAATAAGCACATCAAGCTGTTGTTGACTGAATTTCGGATTACGTGAGAAATGCAGTCCAATTTTCTTTGCCTTTCCTTCTGCCAGCATTTTTTTTATAGTAGCATGTTTTAATTGGTATAAATATTTTGAATCAATAGCCGTTTTTGCATGACGATTTACGATGAATAGTGCTTTAGATAAAATTTCAGTTGGGAAGTTGGTCGCTTGTTCACTAGAAGGTTGCATCATCTACTCTCCTTTTCTTTTATGTTTTCAAAGTGAAGATGGTTATTTCCGGACGGGATAAGAGTCGGTAAGGTAATCTCGTTGTTCCAAGTCCCCGATTGACATAAAGCCTGAGATGTTCAGAAATATCGTAGGAACCCTCAACATATTTTTGTCCATAGGGTGGTGTAATCAATGGTCCGATAAATGGCAACTGAACTTGTCCACCATGGGTATGACCGCTAATTTGAAAATCGACCGGATAATGTTTGGCGTCCTCAATTAAATCGGGTGCATGTGAAATTAATAATGTAAAGTAGCGCTCTTGAATTGAGCTGAATGTTTTTTCAAAATCCGGTTGACCAAGCATGGCATCATCAATACCGGCAATAATGATTTCCCCATCATTTCCGATCTTGATGTTTTGAGATTCATTTCTTAACAGCTTAAAATTAGATGCTTCCATGATCTGTTTGTATTTATCGGTTCCCCAACCACCGTGATCATGGTTGCCGTAAACTGCAAATTTCCCGTAAGGTGCCTGAAGATAATTTAAATAAATAATAATCTCTTCGTATTCGTAAAATGAGAGAAGATTATCAACAAGATCACCTGAAAAAATAATGAGATCGGGTTCTTCTTTTGAAATCGTTTGAATGATTTTCTCAAAATGGTCAAAATCTAATTGAAATCCTAAATGTGTATCACTAAATTGGACAATTTTAAAATCATTGAATATGGGAGGTATAAGTGGATGGTTAATATTTTGACGAGTTACTTCAATCCAATTTGGCTCAATATATTTCATATAAGCTTGTCCCACAATTCCTACTAAAGCAGAACCCGCAATCACTTTTCCCAGTTTTTTTAAAAAAGAACGTCTTGGTATTTGTTTGTGTAAGTCCATCATCATTTTCCTAATCCAAAAGAATATCTAGTTATATATTACCAAAATACAGAAAAATTTGCATCAAAAATCATCATCTAGTTGCAGAAGTGAAAAAGACCGATACTGCCAAAGTTAATTTTATTTTTTCCCGGTATACCGGATAAGTGTGCCGGTTATCCCGAGCGAAAGTCTTTTGAATAGTTTAGTGTCAATAGTGGAAATGTAAGGATATATGAATTAATCATTGCATTGACTTATTTTTTATTACATAATATATCTATTCAACATCGAGATTGGTTAGGGATCTCTTTGATAATTCCGCATCAATTTCATTAATACGAAAGCCGGAGAAAACTTTTTCCCCGATGACGACTGTGGGTGTTGAATACGATTTAAATTTTTTTACTAACTCATTTTTTGCATGTTGATCTTCTTTAACGTTTTTTTCAATATACGGAATTCCTTTTTCCTGTAAGTATTTCTTGGTAATTTCGCATGGTGGACAATCCGGTTGTGAATATAAAATAATCGGTTTCACAGAAGTTCTCCTTTCCAAAAGAAAGTTCTTAATAAATTTATGAAGTTTGGAAAATGGTGCTACTCATATTATACTCGACATAGAATTAGGAGGAAATAATTATGTCTTTATTAGAAGGGATTTTGACCCGATTAAAAACAATGCAAGAAAGTATGGAAGATGCTGAGCGATATTTTGAACAAAATGGGGTCCGAAAATGTAAAGTGAATTATTATGCGAAGACTAAATCCTTTGAACTGAAAATATTTAATGAAGATGGAAAAACGGACGCATTCCAATTTGATAATATTGACATGGTTGCAATTGAAATATTCGATTTGCTGCAAGGCGAGGAATCTTAAGAATCTTACTTTTGTAAAAATTTATGATGAATGGACATGTTTTTATCGTACTAAATTTGCTATTGCAAAATCTTGCATAACATATTCGTAAGTCGTTTGGATATTGATCTTCTTAAATAATCCCATTTTTCTACATAATGACAGATGATGTAAAAATATGTCTAAAAAACCATCTAAGAAAGTCTCCTGTTAAAACGGAAATTTTCTACGCAGTATGATAAAATAGATCTGGTTAGAAAAATCATTTTGAGGAGATTTTGCACATGATGGATCTTCAAACAGGAGAGTTTTTAGGGAAAAATATAGGACATTTTATTATATCTTCCGAACGGGTTGCACATGTACAAATCGGTAATAATCTTGAACATGCTTTATTGGTATTAACAAAAACAGGGTATACAGCCATTCCGGTACTTGATCCTGCATATAAATTTCATGGACTTATATCCAGTCCGTTAATATTGGATGCAATTATGGGCTTGGAAAGAATTGAGTTCGAGAAGTTGGAACATTTAGTTGTGGAAGATGTCATGAACCGGAATGTTCCCACTCTTACCGTGAAGGATCCGTTAGAGAAGGGGTTGAAATTATTAATTAATCACCCGTTCGTTTGTACCGTGGACGAAGAAGGTTATTTTGAAGGGATTTTAACCCGCCGTGTTGTCTTGAAACAGTTAAATGCGCTTGTCCATCAATTGAATGTAAAAGAAACTGATTAGCTCCTGAATTTTGGGAGCTTTTCTTGTATTAAAGTATAGCAAATCCATTCCCATTCCGGGATAATGATGATAGAATAAAGTTACTTCAGATAAAACTAAATAGGTTTGGTGTGAACAGATGAATCTTACGGAATTGGAACTCCTGTCAGTATTGGCCAATGAAATGAATATGAGAAAAGCTGCAGAAAGACTTTTTGTCACTCAACCTGCTTTATCGCAACGTTTACAATCAATTGAAAAGGAATGGGGTACTTCTTTATTTATTCGCTCTCATAAAGGGTTAACATTAACTCCGGCCGGGGAAAAGGTCATTGAGTTTGCTAATAAAGTACTTGCCATGGAAGAAATGGTAAAAGAAGAGATTCAGTCGCTCCAATCCGAAGTCCATGGAACGTTAAAAATTGCTTGTGCATCCATTGTTGGGCAAAACTGGCTTCCCCAAGTTTTAAAATGTTATGTCCAAAAATATCCGCATGCGAAAATATCACTGATTACCGGTTGGAGCAGCGAAATCTTGAAATCAATTTATGAAGATCAAGTTCATATCGGTATTATTAGAGGGACCCCGGAATGGAAGGGAATTAAAAAGCATTTGTTTAAGGACTATCTTTACTTGGTGGACAAAGAAATTAATCATATCGATGATGTATCAAAAACAAATCGACCGTTTATACAGTTTAAAAGTGACTCGAATTATTTTCAAGAAATTCAAAACTGGTGGCACAAACGTTTTGCAACAAATGCGAAAAGAGTCATCATTGTTGACCAGATTGAAACGTGTAAGCAGATGGCTTTAAATGGAATTGGTTATGCCATTTTACCGGGGATTACTTTACACGGAGTTAGTGAGGATCTAAATAAAATCCCACTTTTGAATGAGAATAATGAACGTATAGGTCGGGACACATGGTTATTAGGGTATAGTACAGCCTTTAAATTAAAACAAGTCAATGCATTTGTTGAAGTGCTCAAAGATTTTTTGCATGAAGATTAACTTCATAATCTGTTGAAATTTATTCTTACTTTATTAGGCAGCTTAAAGGAAAATTTGGGAGGAAAAGAGATGAAAACGATGGACGCAAATGAAATTATTTCTTTTATTCAAAATAGTAAAAAAGCTACACCTGTGAAAGTATACATAAAAGGGGATTTGGCTAACATTCATTTTGGTGAAAACATAAAGACTTTCATTAGTGGGGATTCCGGTGTCATTTTTGGTGAATGGTCCGAAATTGAACTTCTCATTCATGAAAATAAAGATAAAATTTTTGATTTCGTTATTGAAAACGATCGAAGAAATTCAGCGATTCCATTATTGAACCTAAAAAATATTAAAGCTCGGATTGAACCCGGGGCAATTATTCGCGACCAGGTCGAAATTGGCGATAATTCGGTCATTATGATGGGAGCGGTTATTAATATCGGGGCGGTTATTGGTGAAGGAACGATGATTGACATGAATGCAGTTTTAGGTGGAAGGGCAACGGTTGGTAAAAACTGCCATATTGGTGCCGGAGCTGTCCTTGCCGGGGTTATTGAGCCACCTTCTGCAAAACCGGTTATTATTGAAGATGATGTCTTGGTTGGTGCCAATGCCGTTATTTTAGAAGGGGTTACTGTTGGTAAAGGTTCCGTCGTTGCTGCCGGTGCCATTGTGACGAAAGATGTTCCGCCATTTTCCGTCGTTGCCGGATCACCTGCAAAAGTAATAAAAGAAATTGATGAAAAAACGAAATCAAAAACGGAAATTATGCAGGAGTTAAGACAATTATAAGGGGATAACTAGTTTCAGGAGCTTTTCCGATACATATGTATAGACTGAATAAATGGCAGTCGAGACATAAGGAAAAGCTCTTTTTATAATCCAGAGCTGTTCCGCCACTTTTCAATCAAATCGCAACAATTTTTTTCGAAAAGGGCAAATGGAAGCCTTGAGAAGACAGGAGGCAAAAAATGATTGATTTTAGAAAAATAAGAAGGGATTTACATCAAATTCCGGAACTTGGCTTTCAAGAATATGAAACGCAAAAATATTTATTAGATTTTATTCGTTCCCTGCCGCAAGATCGCTTGGAGGTTAAGACGTGGAAAACAGGGATTTTTGTAAAAGTTAGTGGTCGGGTAGGGAATCGTTTAATTGCTTATCGAACCGATATCGACGGATTACCGTTAACGGAAGAAACCGGACTTCCTTTTCAATCGAGACATCAAGGACGGATGCATGCGTGTGGACATGATATCCATATGACCGTTGCTTTAGGTGCTTTATCCAAACTGATTGAAGAGCCGATCGATGATGATGCATTATTTATTTTTCAACCTGCAGAGGAAGGACCTGGCGGGGCTCGGCCAATGCTGGGTTCGGATATTATCAAAGAATGGTGGCCGGATGTTATTTTTGCCCTGCATATTGCACCGGAATATCCTGCGGGAACAATTGCGACTAAACCGGGATTATTATTTGCCAACACATCGGAACTTTTTATTGATCTGGTTGGAAAAGGCGGTCATGCAGCCTACCCTCATCGAACGAACGATATGGTCATTGCGGCCACTCAATTGATTTCGGGGCTGCAAACCATTGTTTCAAGAAATATCGACCCGCTGGACAGTGTTGTCGTAACAATAGGGAAACTAACCGCCGGGACTGTCCAAAATGTGATTGCTGAAAGGGCAAGGCTGGAAGGAACGATAAGGACATTATCACCGGAATCGATGATAAAAGTAAAAAAAAGAATTGAGAAGCTTGTAAATGGGATTGAGATTGGATTTGATTGTAAAGCGACCATTGATTATGGGGCAAATTATTATCAAGTATACAATGATGAGAAAATGGTTGCCGAGTTTATCGACATGATTAAAAAGCATACAGATATTCATTTCGTGACATGTCATGAAGCGATGACCGGGGAAGATTTCGGTTATTTTCTTAAAGAAATTCCCGGCTTTATGTTTTGGCTCGGGGCAGGCAGTGAATATGGATTACACAGTACGAAGCTTTCCCCCGACGAAGCTTGTATTGAAACCGGCATAAAAACAGTAAATACGTATTTTCAACAAATAGGGAATGGATGATTTCGTTATTAAAAACAGTTGAGAAATGTTCATTATCCATTTAAAATTATTTTGAAGTGATTGTGATTCTTATGAAAGACCTGGAGGAATTTTTGTGAAAAAGGAATTTGTCGTCATCGGCTTGGGGCGATTTGGCGGAAGTATTTGCCGCGAATTGACGAAACTGGGAATGAGTGTATTGGCCATGGATAAAAATGAGGACTTAGTTAATGAATATTCAAATATTGTCACTCATGCAGTCGTTGGCGATTCGACGGATGAAACTATATTGAAAAGCCTTGGCATCCGCAATTTTGATCATGTTATCGTGGCAATCGGGAATGATATTCAAGCGAGTATTTTGACTACCCTTATTTTAAAAGAATTAGGAGTAAAAATCGTAACATCAAAAGCATTAAATGATTACCATGAAAAAGTTTTGCGTAAAATTGGTGCTGATCAAGTTGTCCATCCTGAACGTGATATGGGAAAAAGAATCGCACATAATTTGGTGTCATCGAATGTACTTGATTATCTGGAATTATCTGATAAATATAGTGTTGTTGAGATCGCCGTCAATGAAGCGATAGCAGGTTATGCGATTGCCCAGTTAGATATCCGGGCAAAATACGGAATTAATATTGTGGCGATTAAAAGGCACCACGACATCATTGTTTCACCACAGGCAACGGAAGTGATCCAAAATGGTGATATTTTAATTGTCATTGGTTCTGATACCGATATTAATCGGTTTGAGATCAAAATGTTACAAGGATAAGGAATATTAATTAGTAAATATGCAAAAACGCCGCCAAAATTTTGGCGGCGGTTTTTTATACGTTAAGAAAGTATAAATTTCCAGCAAAGAAGCGAATTCGACGTAG